>NZ_DJTA01000007.1:0-10553 GCF_002440335.1 Sphingobacterium sp. UBA6320
GTGCAAAGATAGGAACTTTTATACTTCACTTCCTAATGTTTTCCGGAAATAGTTTACCGCGGCACGGTAAAGGGCTAGAAATGTGACCGATAATTTATCTGGATGCCGCCTGATGATCATGCTGGGTCGGATATGGATTAACTTTTGCTATGGATCACATTGTTAGTTGGTCTGGGGCCATCTGTGTGCGGACACGCCCGTCAACTGTTCATATATGGGTTCTTCACACAAATACTGCGTTAATTGTTACTTCATCACTCCGTTACTTGGTCACTTGATCACTCGGTTACTGGGTCAATCCGCTACTAGCTTACTATGTCACTTGATCACTCGGTTACTGCTTTACTCCGTCACTACATCACTGCGTTACTCGATCCCTCAGTTACTTTACCATATATACCAGATCTTAAAGACAAATCCTGACCAACTACTTACCAAATTCACCATTAAACGGGGAATACACCAGACATTACTTAGGGTTTATAGGGGGTTAGTAGGGGTCTACCCCTACTAACCCCCTATAAACCCCCTGTTATCCCCCTACTATACCGGTATTAAATACGAAGTTGATTAGAATTTGGTATGCTTTTATACTGGAACACGACATAGGTACATTGATTCTTATTATATAGTGTTTAAAACTTAGAGAACTAATTTTTTACCATATCTATATTATCTATATCCTTTTGTAGCATATTATTATAATATATAGCAACCACTTGCAATAAATTTTACTTTTTTTCTAAAAATTACATTATATTTTATAGATTTGCTCTCTATTTAGATTTAGTATAAATAAATTCAATATATCGAGGTATTTAAATCAATAATATGAAAAAGATCTTTCTAGCAGCCCTATTATTATCTGCTCTTTATGGAAAAGCCCAAAATAATAATTCATTAATGAATGCTGATTTCTGGAAAGGCTCGCCCAATTTGGATGCTGTAAAAACTGAAATAGCGAAAGGAAATAGCCCATCAAAACCGAATGCAGCTTCATTTGACCCTGTCACTACTGCCATATTAAATAAAGCTCCAAACGATGTCATTAAATATTTAATTGAACAAGAAGGCAATAGTGTTACTAAAAAGACGCATCACAGCCGTAGTTATTTGCACTGGGCTGCATCAACAGGAAATCTAGAACTCGTACAATATTTAATATCGAAAGGATCTGATGTCAACTACCAAGATAGCCATGGTTTCCCAATTGCAGCTTATGCCGCTTCAACAGGAAATAAAAACACAGCTGTGTATGATCTTCTATTTAAAGCTGGTGTAGATCCTAAACAAAAGTATGAGGATGGCGCTACATTATTATTATTGTCGGTGGCTGCAGACCAAGATTTAAGTATTACTGATTACTTTATATCTAAAGGATTATCCTTATCAGATCAGGACAACTTTGGTAGAACCGCTGTTGATTATGCGGCAAAACTAGGCCATGTTGACATCATTGAAAAACTCATTAAAAGAGGTGTAAAGCCAACAAACAATGCTCTTTTCTTCGCTACACAAGGATCAAGACAGATTACTAACGGCATTGAAACTTACAAATACTTGGTGGAAACACTAAAACTAGACCCGAAAGCGACTAATAAAGACGGTGCAACAATCCTACAGGCATTAGTACGCAGACCAAATATGGAAGTCATCAATTACTTCTTGTCTAAAAATGTAGATGTCAACAAAGCCGACAATGAGGGAAATACAGCTCTTATGGTTGCTGCTGCAGGTAAAGATGCTAAATTGATTGAATTATTATTATCCAAAACAGCTCAAGTAAATGCAGTCAATGACAAAGGAGAATCCGCATTGACAAAAGCCATTGCTAACGGCTCCTCTGAAATTGTGTCCCTATTGTTAAAAAATGGTGCTGATATCAAAATCATCAATAAGGACGGAAATAACTTGGCGTATTATTGGTTAAATTCATATACCGAAAATGCCCCACAAGGACAGACTGGTCAACGTGCTTCTCAAGATCATAGTTTTGAAGAAAAATTAACCTTATTACAAGATAATGGTTTAAATGTTACAGATTTACAAAAAAATAAAAGCTCTCTTTTACATTTAGCGGTTGCCAAAGAAAACTTAAATTTAATCAAAAGAGTTGCTGCATTAGGGATTGATATTAATGCACAAGATAATGACGGAATGAGCCCATTACATAAAGCTGCACTAATTGCTAAAGATGATGCTGTTCTTAAAGAATTGATTTCGTTAGGTGCTAAAAAAGATCTGATCACATCTTTTGATGAAACAGCATACGATCTAGCAAAAGAAAATGAATTTCTAACAAAAAACAATGTTTCCATTGATTTCTTAAAATAATAGCATGAAAATTTCTATAAAATTTCTACTTCTTTTATTCTTTGTTACTCTTTTTAGTTCTCATTCATTTGCACAATCGAGTAAGTTCAAATGCATGATCCAAATGAATAGTTATGAAGGTGAAGGTGCATATATCATCATCTCATTAATTAACCCGAAAGGAGCTTATGAAAAGACACTTTCTGTTTTAGGACCAGATAAGCAATGGTATAATACATTGAAAGAATGGCATAAATTTCAAACAAAATCGAATGTTAAATTGAGTGCCATCACCGGTGCTTCTGTTGGTGGTGGTGACCGTGCAATGAGAACGATCGAAATAGATGACACGAAATTAAACAAAGGATATAAGTTGCGCTTTGAATCAGCTGTTGAAGAACAAAAATACCATGTCACCGATGTTGAAATTCCATTGACAACAGAAGCGTTAGCTGAGCGCGCTAGCGGAAAAGGTTATATTAAATTTGTAAAATTAAATAAAGTTCAATAATTAAAATGACTTTATCCATCTGGAGGTATGCACATTTAGCTCTTGCGATAGTATCATCCCTATTTTTACTTATTCTTTCCTTTACCGGAATTATATTGGCGATCGATGCAGTTAACGAAAAAAACCAAGCATACCAAGTAGCAGATCTCAATACAATAAACCTTTCGCAGTCCATCACTGAACTGCGAAAGGTCTATCCCGAAATCATTGAAATAGCAGTTGACCATAATCATTTTGTTAGTATCGATGCTTTAGATGAAGAGGGTAATACAATTAAAGGCTATATTGACCCAAAAACGGGGAAGATTTTAGGTGAGATAACACCCAAAAGTCAATTCATTCAATGGACAACAGCTTTACACCGATCCTTATTTCTCCATGAGACAGGACGAATCATAGTAGGTGTAGTATCTTTTATACTCTTATTGATTACCTTAAGTGGTGTCGTCCTTATTCTTAAACGCCAGCAAGGCCTACGTCATTTCTTTTCTAAAATTAACCGAGACTTCTTCGCACAATATTTCCATGTTGTCAGTGGCCGGTTTTTCCTAATTCCTATTCTAATAATTGCGTTAACGGGTACCTATTTATTTATGGCCAGAATGGAGTTCATGAAAAAACCGAATGCAAATATCCAACATACCGCTGAGACTGATACTGATAAAATTGAATTTAAAGATTTTAAGATTTTTAAACAGCATACATTAGCTGATATTGAAAAAATCGAATTCCCATTTATGGATGATGACCCAGAGGAATTCTACACGCTAAAATTTAAGGATCGCGTAGTCACTGTTAATCAATTTAATGGGGCAATAGTAACAGAAACCAAGTATCCTTACACTGCAGCACTTGAAAAGTTAAGTCTCGATATTCATACGGGAAGGACAAATGTGATATGGGCAATCATTTTGGGTCTTGCCTCCTTAAATATCATCTTTTTTATCTATACCGGATTTGTTATCACATTTAGAAGAACGAAAACAAAAATTAAAAATAAGTATAAAGCGGATGAGGCTGAAATCGTCATTTTAGTGGGTTCAGAAAATGGTAGCACTTTATTTTTTGCAAACCAAATTCATAAACAATTACTAGCAGATGGCAAACGTTCCTTTATAGCTGTGATGAACCAATATCAAAGGTATCCAAATGCAGCACATCTTTTGGTGTTCACTTCTACTTATGGTATAGGGACAGCACCAACGGGTGCATCGAAGTTTGAAGAGCTACTTTTAAAAACTCCTCAAGAACAACAGCTACAATACAGTGTCATCGGCTTCGGCTCACAAGCTTATCCAGATTATTGCGCTTATGCAGAACGTGTGGATCAAGTTCTGGCATCACAAGAGTGGGCAACTCGTTTTCTCGATCTACATAAAGTAAACGATCGATCAATACATGAGTTTACGAACTGGGTTCATCAATGGAGTGAAAAATCATGCCTCGCACTAGCAACTGCACCATCCGTGTACCAAACAAAAGTTGTGGGGCTAAAAAAACTTAAAGTTGTCAAAAAAACAACAGAAGACCAGGCTACCTTTACGGTGATATTGAAACCTACTGCAAATGTCAAATTTCAATCTGGCGATCTTTTGGCCATATATCCTACAAATGATCATAGGGAGCGATTTTATTCGATCTGTCAGTATGACGGAATGATTCAGCTGGAAGTAAAACTCCATCCTAATGGATTGGGATCAAACTTCCTTTACGATCTAAAGCAAAATGATTTTATACATGCGCGCATCATGAGTAATCCCGAATTTCATTTTCCAAAGGCTCCTGCTGTCATTATGATTGCCAATGGAACCGGTATAGGACCATTCTTAGGAATGATCAATAACAATAAGAAAACGCCAATTCATTTATATGCTGGTTTTAGGTATAACAATACTGTCACAAAGCGGTATCAAGAATTTGCTCAAGAGGAAATTGAAAAAAAGCATTTAAAAACATGTCATTTTGCCTATTCAAGAGAATCAAAATCTCAATATGTGATGGATCTCATCCAGCAAGATGCTCAACTTTTTTTAGAACATTTAGAAAATGGTGGTGTTATTATGATCTGTGGATCGCTTCATATGCAGCGAGATGTTGAGCAGGTTCTGGAAGGAATCGCACCATCTCAAAAAGGCAAAACACTTCAGTATTATAAGGATAAAAATCAGATTCTAACCGATTGTTATTAATCCTAACAGCAAAAAATCATGAAGTTTTGTTATATCTTCCTATTTTTACTGATCAGCCATTTGAGTAATGCGCAAGTTTTGTTAAAAAAGCAAGTTACATTAATGGGTTCCGTATTTGAGATAACGATTGTAGACCAAGATACCGCAACCGTACGAAAACATATTGATTTGGTGATATCGGAGGTCAACCGTATTGAAAATCTGATTTCCGAATGGAGACCTGAAACTCAAATTTCACAAGTCAATCGCTACGCCGGCATTAAGCCTGTAAAGGTCGATCGTGAAGTTTTTGATTTAACCACAAGAGCAATCGAATACTCCAAAAATTCAAACGGTGCTTTTGACATCAGTATTGCTGCTTTAGATAAAATATGGCGATTTGATGGGACAATGAACGAATTGCCATCGGAAGGCGCTATCCGTAAATCGGTAGAAAAGGTGGGCTATGAACATATTGTATTGGATAGTGCCAATTGCACGATTTACTTATCCATGCCAGGTATGAAAATTGGATTTGGATCTATCGGTAAGGGATATGCTGCCGACATGGGTAGAGCTTTGATGCAAAAAAAATCAGTTCAAGCCGGGATCGTCAATGCCTCAGGCGATTTATCAACTTGGGGATATCAGCCCAATCATACTCCGTGGTTAATCGGGATTAAAAATCCTTTTAAGGCTTACAAAACAATTAAAATACTCCAGATGGAAGAAAGTGCGGTCGCGACCTCCGGAAGCTATGAAAAATATGCGGAAATTGGGAACAAAAGGTATACGCACATCATCAATCCTAAGACGGGGTATCCAGCAACTGGACTAACTAGCGTGACCATCTATGGCCCTTCTGCTGAGTTTGCCAATGCATTGAGTACGTCAATTATGGTGATGGGTCAAAAGGAAGGTCTAAAACTAGCAAAAAAATTTCCGCTGTATCACTATGTATTGATAACAGACCAAGGCAAAATACGAAAAAGCCGCTAACAGCATATTAGTGGAACGATTTTCCGTCCTCCTGCTTGGAATCAATCTCTTCGATATCATCGTCAAATAAAATACGAACTGATGGCGTATAGGTATCGTCATTCTGTCCCGTTTTATTGGCCCAAAAGAATGCTCCTAAAAACAATAACGCGACAAATACACTACAACCAATTAACATAAAGATGATACTCATAATACTATTTCAAATTAGTAAAAAATACTTATAATCCCCGTCTTTTTGCGAACCAGCGCGTCAATAAACTCGTAAAAGATATAATAGTCACCGTACTTATTGGCATCAGTATCGCAGCAAATAACGGCGACATTTCTCCCTGAACGGCAAAACTCAATCCGATCACATTATAAAACAATGAAATACAAAAACTCAGATGAATGACGCGTACCGCATCTTTACTAAACGCAAAAAACTGTGGTAATTTTTGAAAAGCGGCACCATCCAAAATAGCATCGCAACCAGGTGAAAAATTATTAATATCGTCACTTACGGCTATTCCTAAATCAGCAGCTTTTAAAGCTCCAGCATCATTCAAACCATCTCCAATCATACAAACATGACCTCCTTTATCTTTAAACATTTGGATGATATCCAATTTATTCTGTGGAGACTGATTAAAAAGTAAGCGTGTTGTTGATGGAAAAATTTCTTTTAGCACCTCTTTTTTTCGATCATTATCACCTGATATAAGATGCAGGTCATAATTTTTTAAATCATGGATAATACCGGAAAGTCCTGTTCGCCAGGATTGTTCCATAGCAAAGCTACCTTTCACTTTATCATTGATGGATACGAACACATAGGATGCTTCTTCTGTATTTTTGGGTGCATTCACAAATCGAGCGCTTCCGATTTTGATCGTATATTTTCCGATCTGTGTTATGGATCCCTCTCCTATCTTTTCTTCATATCGATCCACAGGGATCGGTTCTATATGATCTAACCACTTTACAATTTCTCGACTCAAGGGGTGACTTGAATTACGGCAAGCAGAATATACCAATACTTTTTCCTCCTGTGTCAAAAAGCCTTCAAAAGCGATACCACTAACTGATGGTGAGGAAATCGTACCGGTCTTGTCAAAAATAATAGTATCAATGGCTGCCATCTGCTCGATAGCATCTGTATTTTTGACATAAAACTTATTTCTATCGAAGACACTTAGTGCTGCTGACAACGTAAATGGTGAACTGAGAGCTAAAGCACATGGACAGGCAATAATCAAAACAGCAGTAAATGCGCCCCATGCTTTATTAGGATCCTGCCCTACCATCCAAAATACAGTGGCTGATATGGCAATCAATAATAAAGCAATCGTAAAATATTTACTGATATAACTAATAAACGTCTGAAATTGGCGATCATATTGCTTATAATTATCGTTATTCCAAAGTTTGGTCAGATAAGATTGCGATACAGATTTGACCACTTCCAGTTCAATTGCTTCTGCCATTTGACGGCCGCCAGCATAGATCACCTCCCCTAATATCTTGGTGATAGGTTTAGATTCGCCGGTCACAAAACTGAAGTCAACACATGCTTCACCATGTAGCAAAACGGCATCAGCTGGTATAATTTCGTTATTACGAACTAATATCCGGTCACCGACCTGTAGTTCTGCAAGTTGAATTGCCTTCTCTTTTCCTTCTTGTATAGTGGTTACCGCTACGGGAAAATAACTTCGATAATCACGCTCAAAAGAAATATGATAATACGTCCTTTCTTGCACCCACTTGCCAATTAAAATAAAAAATACCAAGCTGCAAAGTGTATCTCCAAAACCTGCACCTGATTGTGAAATCACTTCGTAAGCAGTGCGTAGAAATAGTATAAAGATCCCGAGTGCCAAAGGAACGTCGAGATTCAATCTTTTTTGACGGATACTTAAAAATGCGGATTTAAAATAATCAGAAGCACTATAGCATAGTACAGGTAACGTAAATAAAAGATTGGCATATCCAAAAAATACCGAGTATGATTTTTCAAAACCTGCAAGTCCAAAATATTCTGGAAAACTCAACATCATAGAATTTCCAAAACAAAATCCTGCCACTGCGATCTTAGCGATCAATGGGTTTGAATTTACCTTCTTACCTTCTTTAACCACATCTTGTAAAGTGATCTTGGGCTCATAGCCTATACTCACCAACAGTTCAACAAGATGATATAAGGATAAATCGGTATGCTTAAATGTGATGCTAGCTTGCTTTTTCATAAAATCAACCTTCGAGGAGATCACATGCGGATTGATTTTATATAGATTTTCTAATAACCATATACAGGAACTACAATGTATAACGGGTATGTAAAAAGTAATGATGGTGATCTGCTCATCCTTAAAATCGATCAATTTATCAACTATGGCAGCCTCAGTCAAATACGATAAATCGGCGGTTTTTCCCTGTTTGGACTTTCCCGGATGCTGATTATAACGGTAATAACTTTGCATGTTATTTTCGTTAAGAATCTGATAAACCGTTTGGCAGCCTAAACAACAAAAATCATGTTCAGCATACTGATAGCCGGCTAACTCAATTGTATCACCACAGTGAAAACAATGTTGCGCTACTTGAATCTCTTTCGTTTCCACCATCTTTTAATCGTTAAATCGCTTGACTGAATAGTTGCATTTCACTTTTTGATTTTTGTAATCTCAGATCAAATGCCATACATACATTTCGAAGAAAGGATTTACCTAAAGAAGTGATGATAATCTGATCTGAATCCATCTTAACGACTCCTTCATCGATCATTTCTTGTAATTTTTTCACAATCGTATCGTTACCCAAAAAGCCTTCGATCAATTGGGTCTCACCTTTACACATCAGATCTAAAATATATCGTCTTATGATGACATCTTCTGCATCGAGCAGGTGACCTTTAACCACAGGCAATTGACCTTGATCTAGCAACTGTTGATATTCTTCTACATGCTTGACATTCTGTGCAAAACCATCCCATGAATCGCTGATGGAAGAAACTCCTAAACCAATGAGTAAAGGGCGATAGCGATCTGCATATCCCATAAAATTACGATGAAGTCTTTTTTCTTGGAATGCGATGAACAATTCATCTTCGGGTTTTGCAAAATGATCCATTCCGACATCGAGGTACCCTGCTTCTTGTATCAGTTTCTTCCCTTGCGTATATAAAGCTAACTTTTCTTCTCCCTGCGGTAAATCTAGTTCTGTATAGTGGCGTTGGCCAGGCTTGATCCATGGAACATGTGCATAACTGTAAAAAGAAATACGATCTGGATCTAGGATTAAGGATTCTTTTATCGTTTCGGTGATAGTTTGTAAATTTTGTTTAGGCAAACCATATATTAAATCAAAATTAATCGAAGTATATCCAATCTTACGCGCTTCTTGCATGACGCGCCTCACATCTGCGACATCTTGTTTTCTATTGATCGTAAATTGGACCAATGGGTCAAAATCTTGAATCCCTAAACTTAATCTTCGAAATCCCAATTGATACAACACATCGAGGTGTTCAAAAGTCGTATTTCCAGGATGTGCTTCAAATGAAAAGGAAGCGTCTTCCGCTATTTGTGCATGAGATAAAATACCATTGATCAATTTCGCTAAATGCTCTGGAGCAAAAAAAGTAGGGGTCCCACCACCGAGGTGAATTTCAGAAATCAAAGGCGCACCTTCCTTTAATATTGCTGTATATATCCCCCACTCTTTCAGTAAACTATCGATATAGGGCAACTCAACTTTATGATTCTTGGTTATTCTTGTATTGCAACCACAATAGGTACACAGACTCTCACAAAAGGGCAAATGAATATATAGACTTATTCCAGAGTCTTTAGACTTTTGATAAGTATGATATACACTTTGCATCCATCCCTCAGTAGAAAATTGGTCATTATCCCAAAATGGAACTGTTGGATAACTGGTATAACGCGGTGCGGCAACATTATATTTTCGCACAAGATCTTGTATTGCTATTACACTATTCGTTTTCATGATCATCTTATAATTTCACTCCACAGTCTTTTAGACAACAACAAGCGGTTCCGACACATTTACCTGCACCCCAAAGATTTAAATTACGAATCGTTTGCTCTGCAATCCCTTTTGGAGTTTGATCCTCATAAGGTGTATTGGCAACCTGTATATCCAACTTTCCAGCTTCGATCAAATCAATATGTCCTGTACCTAAGGTACGTGTCAAAATACGATTGACACCCATATTTTTTAAAGTTCGCAACATCGAGGCTCCTAGTATATCATGGGCAGATATGATCACCACGTCTTTTCCTGTAGCATAGACTTTTGTTTCTTCATTAAGCCCATTAGCAATAAAGGTCAAATCATGCATTTTACCATTAGCGATTGCTAACAACTCTTTTTCAAAGGCCTGAATACTATAAACAACTACTTTCATGCTATCTTTTTTGATATTCTAATTCCGAACTAGTACAAAAGTAAATAGTCTACAAATATTTGTATATGAAGTTCATCAGCTTAAAATGTGATTTACGTCACAATATAGAGTGTCATTAAAAATCAGTTCTTAATAAATAAGGGCTGAA
>NZ_DJTA01000007.1:10706-26143 GCF_002440335.1 Sphingobacterium sp. UBA6320
TTCAGCCCTTATTTATTAAGAAAACAACAGGAATGTTATTGCTTAACTTTTCGCAGGTTATTAATAGAGAAAATACGTATCGCACTCTTCTCCTTTGCGATTAAATTTTCATCTCGGAAATCAGCTAATACTCTTGAGATTGTTTCGTTTGCCGTGCCAGCAATTGTTGCAATTCCCTCTCTTGATATTTGAATCACACATTCGTCTTTGACAGATGTATCAACCGTTTTTTCAGCAATACTAACGAGCGCATTGGCAATTCTTTTACGAACGGTATCGTAAGCGAATGCCAGCAATTGTTCTTCTTTTTCTCTGATATTGCCTGTCAACAGTTTAATGAATTTACCCGCGATCAAAGGTTTTCGATACAGCAATTCAAAGAAATCTTCTTTGGTGATTAGCGCAATCTCAGTTTTTTCTATTGCCTGCACATTGTCCGAATATTTTTCATTCAGCAACATGGCTTCGTACCCCAGATAAGCACCTGCAGATTGCATGTCTGTGGAGAGCTCGCGTCCATCTGTATAACATAAAAAACTTCTGACTTGTCCACTCAGCACAAAATAGACAAATACCGGAGAATCTCCCTCTTCGTAAATGGATTGCTTTTTTTTAAATACTTTGACACGAGATTTTTCAATAAGTTCTTTTAATAGAAAATCTTGTTCTTCAGGACTTAAATACAATGAGTTTTTAATGGCTATTGCTTCTCCGATCTGTCCTCTTTTTTTAAAACGTACATCAATGGCATTCAATAGTTCAACATCATCGAAAGGTTTTGTTAAATAGTCATCTGCCCCAAGCTCCATTGCTTTGCGCATATCCGAACGCTCTGCTTTTGCTGTCAGGAAAATAAACGGAATATGAGCCGTCTCTTCATGTCTGCTTAAAATATACAAAACCCCATATCCATCCAGTTCAGGCATCATGATATCGCATAGGATCAAATCGGGTAAATGAGCCATTGCTAGGTCGACACCAATCCGACCATTTTCTGCAGAAAGCACATCATAGCGCCCAGTTAACTCGAGAATCTCTGCTGTTCCTTCCCTTATATCTGTATTATCCTCTATGATAAGTATTGTTTTCTTTTCCACCTCCAATTATTTATTTTGAGTAAATACCATCTTTAAAAAAGTTCCTTCATTCAATGCCGATTTATATTCCATCACTCCATCCATCAGATGCACATAACGTTTTACAATATTCAATCCAAGACCAGTACCTGGAATATTTCCTGTATTATGCGCTCTAAAGAATGGTTCAAAGAGGTTCTTTTGTTCTTCCTCTGGAATACCTATACCGTTATCGCGAACTGTTATGATACAGGAGTCTCCTTCAATGATGGTATTAAATTCGATGAATGTATCCTCTCCAGAATATTTTATTGCATTTGAAATCAAATTTACAACTGCATTCTTCAACAAATTAGCATCCATCAAAAATACACCGACCTCTCCTGTGTGTTGGTAGACGATATGTTGATTTTTCTTACAGATCAACTGCATCTCTTCAGTAATTTCTTCAGCAAGCTCAACGACATTGATCATCTGTTTATTGACCGTAACAACACCTGCTTCTAATTTTTCCAGCGATAAAAAGTCATTTAATATACTGGTGAGCAGTTGCACCGAATTTTTGATTTTACTTGTATGTTTCATGACACTTGCAAAATCAGGTTTTTCGAGATATTTATCGATCAGTGATGCCGATAGTTGTACCGAGCTCAATGGTGTTCTAAATTCGTGTGAAGCCATAGAAACGAATCGTGATTTCAACTGCCCCAATTCCTTTTCTTTTTCTAAAGATTTTGAAACTTCGGCCTTTGTTTTCTCCAATTCCGATACCAGCATGATCAGGTCTTTCGTTCTTTCACTTACCTTTTGTTCTAGCTCGACTGCATGTTTCTTCAACCGGTTTTCCGCAGCTTTCTCTCTTGTAATATCATGGATAAAGCCTGTGAAGATATTTCTATTTTTAT
Organism: Sphingobacterium sp. UBA6320; assembly: GCF_002440335.1. Taxonomy (NCBI): domain Bacteria; kingdom Pseudomonadati; phylum Bacteroidota; class Sphingobacteriia; order Sphingobacteriales; family Sphingobacteriaceae; genus Sphingobacterium; species Sphingobacterium sp. UBA6320. The sequence continues at coordinate 12,688 of NZ_DJTA01000007.1, forward strand.
ACCAGACTTCGCTTACAGCTAAACGAAAAGGAAAGGTGGTTCCATCTTTCTTTCTGCCTAGAACCTCCCTTCCTATTCCGATGATCTTTTTATGCCCTGTTCTTTTATAATTATCGATATAGCTATCGTGGAGACTCTGATCTGGCTCGGGCATTAATATCGAAACATTATTGCCGATGACTTCTTCTTCACTATAACCAAATAAGTTACATGCCGCTGGATTAATAGATTCAATCAATCCCCGATTATCGATGGTAATAATTCCATCGATTGCATGATCAATAATTGCTTCTAAAAGCTTCGCGCTTTCCATGAACTACTTGACTAATTTTTTATATTTAAGACGATGTGGCGTGACATCACCAATTCTTTTCTTTCTATTTTCCTCGTACTCCGAATAGTTACCTTCAAAGAAATAAACCTGAGAATCACCTTCGAATGCCAATATATGGGTACAAATACGATCTAGGAACCATCTATCGTGGGAGATGACTACCGCACAACCTCCAAAATTCTCTAAACCTTCTTCCAAAGCACGTAGCGTATTCACATCGATATCATTGGTAGGCTCATCCAGAAGAAGCACATTTGAACTCTTCTTTAAGGTAATCGCTAAGTGCACGCGGTTACGTTCCCCACCAGACAATACACCTACTTTCTTTTGTTGGTCGGCCCCGTTAAAGTTAAATTTGGACACGTAGGCTCTAGAGTTGGAAGAACGATTGCCGAGCATGATGTTTTCATTACCATCTGTAATATTTTCCCATACCGATTTCTCAGGATCCAAATCATCATGATTTTGATCGACATAACCAAGCACAACAGTTTCACCTACTTTGAAAGTACCTGTATCCGGTTGTTCTTGGCCTGTAATCAAGCGGAATAAGGTAGTCTTTCCAGCTCCATTGGGACCAATGATACCGACAATACCGGCAGGAGGAAGAGAGAAACTTAAATTTTCAAATAAAATACGATCTCCGTAAGATTTTGAGATGTTATCTGCTTCAATCACGACATTGCCTAAACGCGGTCCTGGCGGGATAAATAGTTCTAATTTCTCTTCACGGTCTTTTGTTTCCTCTGAGGCTAATTTCTCGTAATTATGAAGACGTGCTTTGGATTTGGCATGTCTCGCTTTAGGAGCCATACGCACCCACTCCAATTCACGTTCTAAAGTCTTTTGACGTTTTGATTCAGTTTTTTCCTCTTGCGCTAGGCGTTTAGATTTTTGATCTAACCAAGAAGAGTAGTTTCCTTTCCAAGGCAGACCTTCACCACGATCCAGTTCTAAAATCCATCCAGCCACATTATCTAAGAAGTAACGATCGTGGGTCACAGCAATGACCGTTCCTTTATATTGTTTTAAATGTTGTTCTAGCCAGTCAATAGACTCGGCATCCAAGTGATTGGTAGGCTCATCCAGCAATAAAACATCAGGTTCTTGCAGTAAAAGGCGACACATTGCTACACGGCGACGCTCACCTCCTGACAAATTGGCAATCTTAGCATCAGGCTCTGGACAACGTAAAGCATCCATTGCACGCTCCAATTTTGAATCAATTTCCCAAGCATTTGTGGCATCAATAATATCTTGAAGCTCACCTTGTCTACTTAATAGCTTATCCATCTCATCTGCATTTTCATACACTTCAGGTAAGCCAAATTTTTCGTTTATTTCTTCGTACTCTTTTAAAATAGCGGTTATTTCTGCAACACCTTCTTGAACGATTTCAAGCACTGTTTTTTCGGGATCCAAAATAGGTTCTTGGGCTAAATAGCCTACAGAATAACCTGGAGAGAATACCACTTCACCTTGAAAAGATTTATCTAAACCGGCAATGATTTTTAATAATGAAGATTTTCCAGAACCGTTAAGACCGATTACGCCAATCTTTGCACCGTAGAAAAAAGAAAGGTAAATATTTTTTAAAACTTGTTTTTGAGGAGGGTAAATTTTGTTGACACCCGCCATTGAAAAGATTATTTTTTCGTCTGACATACTAATCAATTATACTTTATTTGGACAATAAATACACACAAATGTAAACTTTTATACTGACATTTTGATCGATTTAATAGCATGGCTTAATTGTTGATAAATATTACTAAAATATTAAGGATTGATAAAGTAAATTTATTACATTTATATCATTCTTGGTCATTAAAAGAAAGGTAAATTACATGGAAGCAAAATTTTCACCGCGCGTAAAAGATGTCATATCGTACAGTAGAGAAGAGGCTTTGAGGTTGCGTCACGATTATATTGGCACAGAACATTTGTTGTTAGGTTTGATTCGTGAAGGTGATGGCATGGCAATCAAGATCTTGAGAAATATCGGGATTGACACTGCAGCTTTACGACAGTCTGTAGAGGAAGCCGTGAAAAGCTCAGCTGTATCTCGCACCCCTATTGGCAATATGCCACTTACTAAACAAGCAGAAAAAGTACTTAAAATCACATATTTAGAAGCTAAAATTTTTAAAAGTGAAATTATAGGAACGGAGCATTTGCTATTAGCTATATTGAGAGATGAGGATAATATCGCATCTCAAATATTACAGCAATATCAAGTGAGTTATGATATTTTCAAAGCGGAAGTAGAACAGAATAAGACTACAATTCGTGATGAAGCTCCAGGCTCGTCAACTGGTGATGACGATTATCCTGAAGAAGAGCAATTCATCCAACCTAAAAAGGTTTCTGACATCAAGTCTAAAACTCCGGTTTTGGACAACTTTGGTCGTGACTTAACAAAGGCTGCAGAAGAAGGTCGTCTGGATCCGATAGTGGGTCGTGAAAAAGAAATAGAACGTGTTTCTCAAATCTTATCACGCCGTAAGAAAAACAATCCGTTGTTGATCGGTGAGCCTGGTGTTGGTAAATCTGCTATTGCAGAAGGATTGGCATTGCGTATCGTACAACGTAAGGTATCACGTGTGTTGTTCAACAAACGTGTTGTTACGCTTGACTTAGCCTCTTTAGTGGCGGGTACCAAGTACCGCGGTCAGTTTGAAGAGCGTATGAAAGCTGTGATGAACGAGTTGGAGAAATCTCCAGATGTGATTTTATTCATCGATGAGATTCATACCATTGTAGGTGCTGGTGGAGCTTCGGGTTCATTAGATGCATCTAACATGTTCAAACCTGCATTAGCAAGAGGTGAGATTCAATGTATCGGTGCTACAACATTGGATGAATATCGTCAGTACATTGAAAAAGATGGAGCATTAGACCGTCGTTTTCAACGTGTGACTATCGAACCTGCTACGCATGATGAGACGATTGAGATTTTAAATCGTATTAAAGAAAAGTACGAGGAACACCATAATGTCAACTACACTCCTGAAGCGATTGAAGCTTGTGTAAGCTTAACGACTCGTTATATTACGGACCGTTTCTTACCAGACAAAGCGATTGATGCTTTGGATGAGGCAGGATCGCGTGTGCATTTGACGAACATTCATGTTCCGCAAACGATTATTGATATTGAAGAGAAAATCGAAGAAATCAAATTAGAGAAAAATCGTGTGGTTCGTAGCCAAAAATATGAAGAGGCTGCTAAACTAAGGGATACTGAGAAAAAACTTTTGGAGGAACTTGACCGTGAGAAGATCGCATGGGAAGAAGAAACCAAAGCGAAGCGGTATGTCGTTAGTGAAGATAATGTAGCAGAAGTTGTCTCGATGATGACAGGGATTCCTGTTCAACGTGTTAGCCAAACAGATAGCCAAAAGCTACTGAATATGGGTGAGTTGATGAAAAATAGAATCATCGGACAGGACGACGCGGTGCAAAAGTTAGTAAAAGCTATCCAACGTACTCGTGCGGGTTTAAAAGATCCGAAAAAACCTATTGGTTCATTTATCTTCCTCGGTCCAACAGGTGTTGGTAAAACGGAGTTAGCGAAAGAACTAGCACGTTTTATGTTTGATTCTGAAGATGCATTGATCCAGATCGACATGAGTGAGTACATGGAGAAATTTGCGATATCACGTTTAGTGGGAGCGCCTCCAGGATATGTTGGTTATGAAGAAGGTGGTCAACTGACAGAAAAAGTTCGTCGTAAACCTTATGCGGTCATCTTATTGGATGAGATTGAAAAAGCACATCCTGATGTTTTCAACTTATTGTTGCAGGTATTGGATGAAGGACAATTGACAGATAGCTTAGGTCGTAAAGTTGATTTTAGAAATACGATCATCATTATGACTTCAAATATTGGAGCTCGCCAGTTGAAGGAGTTCGGTCAAGGTGTTGGTTTTACCACTGCGGCAAAAACAACTCAAACAGATTCTCATTCGAGATCGGTTATTGAAACGGCTTTAAAACGTGCCTTTGCTCCTGAGTTCTTAAATCGTATTGATGATGTGATTGTTTTCAATTCATTATCCAAAGAGAATATTTTCAAAATCATTGATATTGAATTGAGATCTCTATTCGGTAGAATTACAGATTTAGGTTATACCATTGATTTGACTGTTGCTGCTAAAGAGTTTATTGCAGAAAAAGGATACGACACTAATTTTGGAGCCCGTCCATTAAAACGAGCAATTCAAAAATATTTAGAAGATCCAATTGCAGAGGAAATCTTAAAAGGCGATATCAAAGCTGGCGATCGTTTAAAAGTTGATTTAAACGCTGAAACAAAAGAAATACAAGTGGTTGCAGACCGATCAGAAACACCGATTGAACCTGCAGACAAGAAAGAAGAATAATAGAATTTTATTAATTTATAAAAATGCACCATAATGGTGCATTTTTTGTTAGAAGTGTTAATAGAATGTTAAACTTTTTTAGTGACCAGCAGTCTTATAAATACGAAACAAAATAATTACAGATATGAAAAGAATTTTATTAGCCCTATTAATAGGTGGTGCAACCTTAACTTCACTTAGTTCTTGCACGAAAGAGTACATTACGGAGGAGAATGTTTACGGTGATAGTTATTCATACTTTGCAAACCTAAGTACTGGTAATTGGAAGCAAACAAATGTGAATGCTTATTATGATGTTCCAGTTGCAGATTTGACCAATTATTACTTACAAGATGGTTATGTTTCTGCTGCAATAAGTTTTGATGGTGAAAAAACATATAATATCCTACCAGCTTCTTTTGAAGGTATTTCTTATTCAGTCGAGTATGCTGTTGGTAGAGTTTCAGTATATGCAGAAAATACTTCAGGAACTGATTTACTTAACAAAATTCCGAATGCTAAATTAAAAGTTGTCTTATCAAAGGTTAATTCAGCGATGGATTTATAGCCAAAAAAGAAGCCTCTTAAAAAAAGAGGCTTCTTTTTTTTAATCCTTCCCTTAGGCTATTCTACAATATTAAGCAATGCTTTTGCATGGGCCAAAGCTGCTGAAGTAGGTTTTATACCGCTTAACATTTGTGCTATTTCTTTGATGCGCTCTTCTTGATTTAACAAAACAATATTAGATTTCGTTTTATCACCCTCATCGATTTTATATACTTTGAAATGGGATTGACCTTTTGAAGCAATCTGAGGTAAGTGGGATATGGCTATAACTTGCATATTGACCGCTAAACGCTCCATGATCTCTCCAACTTTGAGCGCTACTTCACCCGAAATACCGGTATCAATCTCATCAAAAATAATCGTTGGTAAAGCGGAACTTTTTGCGACCAAAGACTTAATAGCAAGCATCACCCTAGAGAGCTCTCCTCCTGAAGCAACTTTATGAATTGCCTGTAACTCTTGTCCTTTATTTGCTGAAAATAAAAACTGGATGCTATTCATTCCAATTTCTTTCAACTCATTTTCGCCCAATTCCTCCAACTTCACTTCCAATTTAGCATTTGGCATCCCGACTTCTGCTAATACAGAAACCACATGCTTCTCAATTGTAGGTAAGGCTTTTTTCCGGATTTCAGTTAAGGATTTTCCCTTTTCAATTGTTTGCTGATACGATTCGGCTAACTCTTTCTCTAGCGCAAGAATGCGTTCATCTTGCGTATTGACATCTAATAATTTTTGCTCTAGAGCCTCTTGAATGGATAAGAGTTCTTCAACAGTATCGACATGATGCTTCTTCTGTAGGTTATATATTAAACTTAAGCGTTCGTTGATCTGTAACAATTTCTCTTCATCCAAATTTGTTCCTTGCTCCAAGTATCCGATCTCTGTTGCTATATCTTTAGCCTCGATCCATACACTTCTAAGGCGATTTGCAAGTTCTGGTAAAGCGGTTAAATAAGGCGCTACAGTTTCCAATTGTCCTAATGATTCTTTTAATTGAATCACCACATTCTGCTCCTGCTCTTCCAGGATATGCATCGCTCCTAACAAGCCTCTTTTGATCTCCTCTGCGTTTTCAAGTTGCTGTTGTTCGGTTTCTAAGCTCATCTGTTCGTCTTCCGATAGATTCGCTTGATGAAGTTCATCAAATTGAAATTGATTGAAGTCTGCCTCGATATGCGCTTGCTTGGCAAGATCTTTTATCTTTTTCAATTCACTCTTCACTTTTTTATAAGTGAGGAATGAAGTGAGGTAGCTGTTTTTTAAATCGGCAGATTTTGCGACATTATCCACCACTAAAAATTGGAAATCTTCGGTATTGATCTGCAATGTGGCATGTTGGGAATGAATATCAATCAGCTTCTCGCCTAAGCTTTTAAGGATAGCAAGCGTCACAGGAGAATCGTTTACAAATGCACGCGATTTACCATCAACACTAATTTCACGTCTTATAATGGTTTCATCTTCATAGTCCAAATCATGCTGGTGAAAAAAGTCTTTGAGATCATATGCTTCAATTTGAAAGAATCCTTCGATGCTACATTTCTTATCTTGAGTAAAAAAATATTTACCTTCAATTCTACTGCCTAAAATAAGTGATAAGGCGCCCATGATAATGGATTTACCTGCCCCAGTTTCTCCGGTGATCATATTCAATCCTTTATCAAACTGGATGGATAATTCATCAATCAAAGCGTAATTCTTAATATCTAATCTCGCGAGCATACTTTTTTAGCTGTATATTTTTTTTCACTAACATTTATCTTGTTAAACTTCTGATGGTCTTTTGGATAACATGGATCATCTGTTGAAAACAATAATTTTTATATATTGAATTTTGTATTCGATTTATCTTGATTCTATATCAAACTTAGATAATTTTGTTTTAATTACGTTATTTATCATAACAAAATTATTCGATAGCAATTCCTTTTTTTAACCAGCATTGCTTAGCCATTATCCACCTATGCACCCACATCAAGAATTGCATTATAATTTATAAATAAATGAATATAATCATCTATAGTAAACTGAAATAATGCTTTTTATCAAATTACCAAGCACTAAGGTAATTACAAAATACCATAATTACTAAATAAAGTAGCTAAAAACCTACCAATGTTAGTAATTATACTGATAAAGCATTTTGTAATTAATAAAACTTCTATAAAAAAACATCATTTTCTATATGTCATGACAATGAAGTAGCATTGCAGATCGCAGAAAAGATCATGCTTAATCCTGTGACCTATTATAAAACATATGTTTTATAGTAAAAAATTATACATGAGAACCCTATCATGATAAATAAAATTAATTATCTTTACATGACACTGCGTTCATATATAAAAACTTTGCATGATGGAAATAAATGTAGACTTACCGTATAATTCTCTACCACATTTACCTGTACTACAATCAAAGATTGAGACAATACCTATATTAAGACAAGTGGCAAAGTCTGGTATAGCTTTGGCAGAGCTGAAAGGAATAATTCACACTTTACCAAACCCCTCCATCTTATTGAATGCCGTAATTCTAAAAGAGGCACGAGCGAGTTCTGAGATTGAAAATATAATTACTACACATGATAAACTTTATCAAGCACTTTCAATCAACGGAAGCCAAATAGACTCATCTACAAAAGAAGTTCTTCGCTATCGTGAAGCCATTTTAGAAGGTTATAGGCATATACAAGAACGCGGTTTCATAAATACGAATTTAATTATCACTATTCAACAGATATTAGAAGAAAACAATGCAGGATTGAGAAAGCTTCCTGGCACATCATTAAAAAATTCTGTAACAGGAGAAGTCATCTATACACCTCCAGATGATAAGGAAATGATCCTATTACTGATGAAAAATCTAGAAGATTACATGAATGAGGAAAATGAGATTTCACCGTTAATCAGGTTAGCCATACAACATTATCAATTTGAAAGTATCCACCCTTTCTATGATGGTAATGGCAGAACAGGTCGTATCCTTAACGTGCTATATCTAATTTTACATGGGCTCCTTGATAGTCCAGTACTGTATTTGAGTGATTATATTATCAAAAATAAGTCAGATTATTATTGCTTACTTCAAGAAGTAAGAACAAAAGATCGATGGGAAGAATGGATTCTTTTCATATTACATGCAGTTGAGGAAACATCAAAACAGACGATTTTACAAATCGATTCAATAAAAAACATCTTTACTTTGACACAGGAAAAGGTGAAAGCCGAAGCTCCCAAACTTTATAACAAGGAATTGCTGGAGCTAATTTTTGAGCAACCATATAGTAAAATTGAGTTTGTTGTCGAACGACTGAGAGTTTCAAGGATAACCGCATCAAAATACTTAAAAGGTCTTGAAAAGCTAGGTATATTATATTCAAAAAAAGTCTGGAAAGAAACGTTGTATATTAACAAATCATTGTTTGAGATATTGAAACAATAACCCATCTATAATTTCTTGATTTACAATATATCTATGATAATAGGCTATCTGTAACAGAATAGAAAAACTGTAACAAATTATTAAGGGATATTTAAAGTAAAAATCCCAAAAAAAATAAAGTGCAGCGTATAACTTCTATTCTTGTACCTGTTAAGCTATATCTGCTACATCGTGATGTGATCATCATAGTGACGCTAAATAAATTTTTATGCAATCTTGCAGTGTACTGCATCTTAATGTATATCATCAAAAGAACAATATGAATATAACAAAAATCACCTTAGCGATTGGTAGCGTCATTATCAGTGGCAGTTTATTTGCACAGAGTCCCCAAATTATTAAGACGGATTTAAGAGAGGTTATGCTCTATACGAATGCTGCTGAACTTAATCATCATGCTACCGTAAACCTAGCCAAAGGAACGAGTGAGCTTATATTTACACATATAGCCAATGGTATAGATGAAAACAGTATTCAGATCGGAAGCTCTCCTCACGTAACAGTGATGTCCGTACGGTCAGCTGTCAATTATATTGGTGCTGATGTTAAAAGCGATGCATTTGTAAAAGCTGAAAACTATTTTAAGAAGGAATCCCATACATTGGCAAATTTTCAAAATCAAAAAGCCACGGAAGAAAGTATCTTGAAACTGCTGGAGAGTAATCAAAAAATAGCAGGAGTAAATGGCAATACAACGGTGGCTGAACTTGCGAAGATGGCCGATTATTATAAGACTAAATATCTTGAGGTAAAAAGCAATATAACGGCTTTGGATGACCAAATACTCCTGCAACAAGATCTGGTAAACAAAGCTCAGGTACAATTGGAGGAGGTAAAAGGGCAAACAACAGGTTCTGGAGGACAACTTATCGTACAGGTCATGAACAATCAAGCTGGAAACCAACCTTTCGACATTACTTACACATCTTCGCAGGCATCCTGGAATGCTTCTTACGACCTCCGGTCTGCTCATACCTCTTCGCCTTTGGCAATCATTTACAAAGCCAATGTAACCCAGGAAACTGGAATCGATTGGAAACAGGTACATCTTATATTAGCAAGTGGCAATCCTGCTCAATATGGTATTGTACCCAATTTAACTCCTTGGCAACTGTATTATAATCAACCGGCACAATCGCGTCCCATGATGCTTCAAAGCAAAGCTGACAACATGGTCTTCAATGAAGTTGCTGTATCTGATCAGAAGAACATACGGATTCGCGGAACGAGCAGTATCAACAGTTACACCGAACAAAACGAGAATCAGCTGAATACCACATTTGATATTTCTATCCCATACGATATTGCATCTAATGGCAAACCCCACAGTGTATCCTTAAAAGAGTATACACATCCTGCAACTTACAGTTATATTGCGATACCACGTATTGATCCGAATGTGTACTTGATGGCTGAACTGACGGATTATGAAAAACTCAATCTTCTACCCGGGACCGCAAATGTCATGTTTGAAAATATGTTGGTCGGAAAAACCTACATCAACCCGAATGACGCGACCGATACCCTAAAGCTGAGTATGGGAAGAGATAAAATGATCAGTATTAAACGCGATAAGATCAATGATCTATCTCAGACCAAGATCTTAGGTGGTAGTAAAAAGCAAAGCTTGGTTTATGAAATTACGATCAAAAACAATAAAAAGAATAGTGTGACCCTCAACTTGCAAGATCAGATTCCAATCGCGACAGATAAATCGATGGAAATCACTTTGGATGATCATAGCGGAGCTGATGTAGAAAAAGAAACTGGTCTACTCAAATGGAATGTAACTATTCCTGCTGGCGCTACTCAAAAAATACGATTTGGGTATTCTGTGAAATATCCAAAAGAAAAATTGGTGAGCATCTACTAATACCATCTATTAGAAAAAATGAAAAACCGCTGTAGGAATACAACGGTTTTTCGTTTTTAATTTCTTTCATCATACGGTCATTAATAATAAAAAAAGTTATGTTTGTGTTATGCAGGATTACAGTGCTACATTGCGTAAATTTATGCCGGAGGCGGCAGCGCCCATTATCTCTAGATGGATTAATGATACTGGCTGCTTATTTAAAATATCCAAATCCCGCAGTACCAAACTAGGCGACTACCGAGCACCTTTTCGTACTGATGGGCATCGTATATCGGTCAATCATGACCTCAATCCGTATTCTTTTTTGATTACCACCATCCATGAGTTTGCACATCTGCAAACTTGGCAGCAACATAAACATGCTGTAAAACCACATGGAAAAGAATGGAAAACTAATTTTCAAAATTTAATGAACCCTTTCTTAAAGCTGCAAATTTTTCCAGCTGAAATTGCTCGTGCAATCGCTCAATATTTGGAAAACCCCGCAGCTTCCAGTTGTACTGATCTTCATCTCTTTCGCACGCTTAAAAAATTTGACAAGCACTCCGATCAAGTTTTTACAGTGGAGATGTTACCGGATAAAAGTCATTTTAAACTACAAAATGGACGTGTCTTCCAAAAGCAAGAAAAGGTAAGAAAGCGCTATAAATGTCTGGAATTAACCAGCAATAAACTTTATCTTTTCCACCCTATTGCAGAAATTTATCCTATTGAAATCGCACATATACATGAAAAATAAGTTTAAACACCTTGCCCTCGGTATAGCATTGTTAGCCATGCTACATCCTGTATCGGCTCAAAAAAAACAAAATATCCTTGATCAAAAAGCACTCGGCAGCATTACTGAAAAAAGCTATAAACAGACGGTCCTCAAACTATCGTCGGATGAATTTATGGGGAGAAAACCTTTTACAAAGGGGGATACTCTGGCGACCAATTATATTGCGGATCAGTTTAAAAAGCTAGGACTAAAACCTGGAAATGGCAACAGTTACTTTCAGGAGGTTCCGATGGTGGAAATCACCTCAACTCCCAATGTAAGCCTCTCTTTGAAATCTTCGCAAGATGAACTTACCTTACAAAACCTTAGTGATTATGTGGTGACAAGCCGTCGTCTCCAAGAACAGGTCGAACTGAAAAATACGGAATTGGTTTTTGTGGGATTTGGTATTGTTGCTCCAGAATATCAGTGGAATGATTATCAAGATCTTGATGTAAAGGGAAAAACTGTCGTTGTCATGGTCAACGATCCTGGACATTATGATCAGTCTCTTTTTAAAGGTGATACGATGACCTATTATGGAAGATGGACTTATAAGTATGAAGAAGCGGCACGTCAAGGTGCAGCAGGCGTCATGATTATCCATCAGACAAAGGCCGCTAGTTACGGTTGGAATGTCATCCGTACAGGTTGGGGAAATGCTCCACAGATGGACTTAGACCATGTGGGCGATCCTAATCAATATGCACAAGTGGAAGGCTGGTTATCTACAGAAAGTACATCAAAGCTTTTTAAACTAGCAGGCTATGATGACTCGCTATTGGAAAAAGCTAAGAAAAGAGGCTTTAAAGCTGTTCCATTAGGAGTAAAAACAAATTTCGAGGTCAGCAATAAAATAAAAAGATCAAAGTCAAATAATGTCATAGCCAGACTTGAAGGTAAAAGCCGTCAAGATGAAAATATTATTTATACTGCACATTGGGATCACCTTGGTATTGGTGAACCGGTTCATGGAGATTCTATTTATAACGGAGCTATTGACAATGCTGCTGGTGTAGCTGCCTTATTTGAAATTGCAAAAGCTTTTAAAGCTGCCAAGAAAGCACCTGAACGTTCTATTGTCTTCTTGGCCGTGACATCCGAAGAAGATGGATTGCTGGGATCTGACTATTATGTTAGAAATCCTATTTTTCCGTTAAAGACAACAGTTGCTAATATCAATATGGATGCTTTTAGCGCTGCTGGAGCAACAAAAGATATATCCATTGTTGGAAAAGGACAGTCGGAGATGGATGACTATGCCCAACGGTCTGCATTGAAATTTGGACGTTATACCAAAGCTGAAGGAAATCCAAGTTCTGGAGGTTTTTATCGTTCTGATCATTTTAATTTTGCTAAGGTAGGTGTCCCTGCCCTTTATGCTGGCAGCGGTAGTGATTATATCGAGCAAGATACTTCGATCATAGCGCAACGAAAGAAAGCTTTGGAAGGTCGGTATCATGCCGTAAATGACGAGGTGATTCCGGACTGGAATTTTGAGGGGATGCTGGCCGATATCCGATTATTTTTTGATATTGGTTACACCTTAAGCCAAGAGGATATTTTCCCGAAATGGAAAGAAAAATCTGAATTTAAAGAAATAGGCGAAAAGCGTTAGTTATTTTATACTTTTGTATTCAAAGAATTAATTAAAGAAGAAATTATGTTACACTTACACTCTACATTAGCAATAATCTTATTGTTAGCTCTGATTGTTTCAATCATCATTACCTTTGTCAACTTCTCAGGTAACAAACCGTACAATAGAAAAATTGCACTTTTAGGTTTTATTGCCTCTCACATGCAATTATTAATTGGATTGATTTTGTTCTTTGTACTCAAATACCCATCCATGATTTCAGGTTCTATTATGAAAGATCCTACGATGCGTTTTAAAATTATCGAGCACCCGCTTACAATGATTATTGCGATTGTATTGATTTCGATTGGCTATATTAAAGCTAAAAAATTGACTAATGCTAAGCAAGCTAACAAAACGGTTTTGATTTTTTACATTCTTGGTTTAATTCTGATCTTGGCACGTATTCCTTGGGGAACTTGGTCATTATTGGCATAATTAATCCTACTACCATAAAAAAAGCGATGTTTTT
>NZ_DJTA01000007.1:26346-91308 GCF_002440335.1 Sphingobacterium sp. UBA6320
AAAAACATCGCTTTTTTTATGGATGCTATGTCGTTTAATATGAAAAACATAGCATCAAAACTTTTATTCTTATGAGCTGTTTTATATAAAATTTAAAAACATTTACCTGTGATCTGGATGTGACTATACCAAGGCTATTCGAAAAAAACAGCGTAAAAAAAACCTCAATTCGTTCAGAATTGAGGTTCATTATATTTTAATAAAGCATTATTTGTTTTTTCCGAATCCTAAGATTCCAAAAACTGTTTTAAATGCAATAAGAGATGCTACTATAAGGCTAATATTTGCAATTGCTGAAAACAATGATACGTGTTGATCAAAGTTTGTGCAAACATCAGGAACAAATCTAATGAATACTCCTATAAGACCCAAAACGATAGCTATTGTTAAAGTCTTGTAATAATGAGTTTGATTTGCGTTATTATCAGTCTTTTTTGGTTCTCTATGTTGTATTGTCTCTGCCATTTCGATTTTATTTTTTTGTACCACAAAGGTACAAATTATTCATTGTTTCGGAAATAAAATAACAAAAACATTTATTGAATTATTAACGCTATCTATTTTATAAAGAGGTAGAAAATGTCTAAAATTGCATCGCAAACAAAATGAATGAAACATGATGCTCCAGAATCTCTACAAATCAAGAAAATATGGGTTCATGATCGCTTCATCACCTGTAAAACGAGTTCAGTCATACAGTTGAAAATGGATACTCATTATTAAGACAAATTTTTCTGATGAAAAAGTTATTATTCCTTCTCTTACTCATTCCGCTTTTGGGGAATGCACAGTTTCAAAAAATAGAAAATTTTGTGGTAAAAGAAAATTTATCCCGCAATGGTAAACTGGCTATTATTGCCGTAGATTCGTTAGAGAGAACAAACGAACGGATCAATGGTACTTATAAATTTAGCATCAATGGATTTACGCAAGAGCTAAAATTTCATGATGGAATTGCTGTTCCAAATGATAAAATAGAATCTTCCACCTTTGTATTTTTCAAACACAAAAATCAAGATACATCCAAAGGACGATTATTTTATATCTACAAATCGGACAAAGGACTGTCCACGTTTGCGATCAGTGGATTGATGTTTATCATCATTCCAGCGGTTATTTTACTGATTGCCTATGCTTTTAAGAAATTATTACTGACCGCCATTATATTGGCTGTGGGATTCTTTTTCTTTAACCATTCACAGGGCTTAAATATCTCTTCTATTATAGAGTCTATTTTTGCAAGCCTCAAAAATCTAATTTTTTAAAATGGTAATCCGATACCAAAGTTGTATTGAATAAAATTATAGCGATCGGGCTTATGTGTCTGATAATACTGATCCTTAAATTCTTTGGAATCGAAAAAATGTTTTAACACCCATTGATCGCTTCCTGAGAATTGAGGATCTTTTACTTTTAGGCCGGCATCAAGTCTAATGATAAAATAATCGGAGTCAAATCGTAATCCAAAACCTGTTCCAATAGCAATTTGCTTTAAAAATTTATCTGCCTTAAACTCTCCTCCGGGATTTAGTTCATTTTCTTTTAAGCGCCAGACGTTTCCAAAATCAATAAATGTGGCCCCATTCATCTTCGCTCCCAAGAAACTATTTAAGATTCGAAAACGATATTCTGCATTTCCTTCAATTTTTATTTCGCCTAATTGATCTAGGTTACGGAGGTTCAATCGCAAATCTTCTTGGACGCTTGCTCGATTATAATTACCAGGGCCTAATGTCCGTGCTTGCCATGCCCGCATGCCGTTCATACCACCACCATAAAAGCTCTTTTCAAAGATCATCAAGGTCGAATTATTACCATAAGGAACAGCAATACCTGGATTGATTCGAAAAACAAATTGTTGATTTCCTCCTAGATTACGATAAATCCGATAGTCCAATTCTGTTTTGGCATACTGTAGGTAAGGAACGCCCAGCACCTTTTTTTCACCATCGGCATTTTGATCAAACTTGATAACCTTACTCACCAGATCCAATATATTGCCACTTAAATCGATCGAGCCTTTAAAATAATTAAAATTTTCTTTCTTGGTCAATTTCTTGGCATTATAGATAAAGGAATACTGAGAGCCTAATCCGAAATATTCACGGTTGTTACTTCTTACATATAATAAGTAACCTTGATCTATTAAATTTTGTGCAAAGTTTTCATTTAACTTTCCTTGCCTGTATTCCAGCACGATGGGTGTAAAGCTGTGAAATTTATTTGCCGATTGATGCCATGAATAATTTAATGTATTGATAAAATACCGATTAGAATACGTTGCATCTTGATTGAAAATCTGCAAACTTGACGAAAAGGTTGTCTTAGCTAATCCATATTGTGCGGTATGATTAGTGTGAAATGGCGTCATCAATCTTGGGACAATTAAATTTACGCCAATTTGAACATCATTGTTAAAGATTTTATCCGAGATATTGCCTTGGAGTCTTGGATCAAAGAGTATACCGTATCGCAATTTTACCTCCAGCAACTCTGCGCCACCAAAAATATTACGATGGGAGAATGTATTTCCGATATTAAAACCACTCATACCAGAACTCAATGTAAATTCCCCTTCGATCTGATTGCCCATCAACGGTCGTGGAACCATTTCATAATATGCATCTAATGTATTGGAATCGGTCTTTTGATAATGAATCTTAATGCTCCTAAAACCATTCATCTCATACAAACGATCATAAGCCATGTTTTCTTTGGAAAGATTGTAGTAGTCTCCGGACTTTATATACATATAACGCTTCAACGGCTTCAACCTAAAATTGCGCGTTTCATCTGTAAAATGAATTTGGGAGATACTATCAGTTATTTTTCTGGCTTCTTTTTTTACTGTTCCGAAATTGCGTATGGTAACAAAAACCTGATCAATTTTATAAGCCTGGTGATTGGCTGAGTCACTGGGATTTTCCACTTGTATCTCCAGTTTGAGGCGATTATTTTTTGATGTCGAATCTACTGCGACCCGCATATATTGGCGTATATAATCATAGTAACCGTGATTACGCATCGCGAGATACAATTTTTCCCGCTCTGTGATCAAATTGACCGCGTCATACTGTGATCCTTCTTTAACCACACTGAAGGGTTTCACTTCTTGTTCATACAGATGGGCTACTGCACTATCGGCAAAATTGTAGCTGATCTTGTCCATATAGTACGGAATGCCTTCGGTAATATTAAAATTTATAGTTGCTCTTTTATTTTTAACCAAGATTTCAGGCTGTACTTTCGCGTCAAAAAAACCTTTTGTAAATAAAAACCTTTTGATCTGTGTGGCTGATAAATCTACTAAACTAGAGTCTAATAAATGAGGTGCTTCCCCAACATTTCTCAAATCCCGTTTTTTATATTTACCGTCTTTGGTATTGAAAAGGTTATATATAAATAAATTAACCCTTGAATTGGCTTTAATATCATTGGATACATACAGAGATGCTGATTCCTTCAGCTCTGGTCTGACCCCTTGAATATTCACATGATCAATCAACGCTTGATCTTCATTTAAGAATCGTGCTGAACGGCAAGATGTGAAAATTAGCAACAAAAGCGTTATACTTGTAAAAGCTAAAAAGCGTTGATTATTTATCATTAAAAAATGTTGTCAAAAGCACAAATTACTCTAATATCATCTCTTCAAAATAAAAAGTTTCGCAAACAACATGGTCTTTTTATTGTAGAAGGAATTAAATCTGTTAACGAATTTCTATCATCCTCTTATCAAGTTGACAGCATCTTTTATACAGAAGATGTACTCGCAAAAGTGGGTAAAATATCGGGAAAAATAAAATCTTATGTGCTGACTGAAAACGAATTTCAAAAAATCAGTGGATTAAAATCCCCCCAAGGCATATTGGCTCTGGTTCATATCCCAGAACAAAAGGAATTACAAGTACAGGATTATAAAAATCAGCATACCTTAGTATTGGATGATATCCAAGATCCAGGAAATTTAGGCACGATCATCCGTACAGCAGAATGGTTCGGCTTTCAACAGATTATCTGTTCTATCGGGACTGTCGATGCGTATAATCCTAAAGTGGTACAAGCGACTATGGGTTCACTTTCTCGTATCCAAATTCATTATATCGATTTGAAGGCTTTTATCAAAGAGGTGAAAATACCTGTTTATGGTGCTTTGCTCGATGGAAATAGTATTTACGAGACGGATTGGACGCATGAGGGTCTTATTATATTGGGAAATGAGGGAAATGGAATTTCTGAAGAAATTATTGAACTTGTGGATCAGCCCGTCACCATACCAAGGATAGGTGAAGCAGAATCTTTGAATGTCGCTGTAGCAACCACCATATTTTGTTCAGAAATCGCCCGAACAAAAAAATTATAAGACATCGCCTTCTTTTCTAAAAGAGGGCGATTCATTTTTACACAATTCAACAGCGCATTTACAATGACTGAAAATAAATCCATATACACATTACAATTTGCACTTCTTTGCCTGAGCTCGCTATTATTTTCAGCTAGTTTCAACATGATAATTCCGGAACTTCCCAACTACTTGAGTCAGATGGGTGGTGCCGAGCATAAAGGTTTAATCATCGCCTTATTTACCTTGACGGCTGGTATATCGCGTCCTTTCAGTGGGAAGTTGACCGATCGATGGGGACGAGTTCCGGTTATGGCAATCGGATCGATCGTTTGTTTCTTATGTGGCTTTTTATATCCCATTCTGACTACAGTTTCCGGATTTTTACTTTTGAGATTAATCCATGGTTTCTCTACAGGATTTAAACCGACCGCAACTTCTGCTTATGTAGCCGATATCATCCCCCGAGAAAGATGGGGTGAGGCGCTTGGTATGCATGGACTTTGTTTTGCAATCGGTGGTGCTGTAGGACCAGCGATTGGTAGTGCTATTTTTCAATATTACGGCATCAATGTGATGTTTTATAGTTCTTCGCTTTTTGCCCTCCTTTCTATTGTTATCGTCATGAACATGAAAGAGACGCTTGTTAAAAAAGAAAAACTCAATTTATCCATGTTCAAAATATCACGGACGGACATTATTGATATCGGTGTTTTACCGGCAGGTATTGTTACATTTTTATCTTATTCGGCTTTTGGTGCCATATTAACGTTAATACCGGATTGGAGTGACCATCTGCATTTGAGCAACAAAGGAATATTTTTCGCGGCCTACACCATTGCCTCTATTTTGATACGCTTTGTATCGGGAAAGGCGTCTGATAAATATGGTCGTACACGAGTGATTATGGTCGGACTGTTTATTGTTGGTATTTCACTCTTTTTGATCGGTCAGGGTGATTCTTTTAATAAATTGATGTTGGGTGCAAGTATATATGGTATTGGTACCGGTATCCTATCCCCTGCTATCAATGCATGGACAATAGATCTCGGAAAACCCAACCAAAGGGGACGTGCAGTAGCGACGATGTATATTTCGATGGAGGCCGGTATCGGTTTAGGGGCATTATTTGCGGGTCTATATTATCAAGATATCATAACCCGAATCCCTCAAGTGATGTATTTCAATGCTTTATTTTTAGGGGTAGCACTTCTATATATGTTTTTTTGGCAAGGATTTCGCTATAGACAGAAAGCAGATTAATTGAGAAATCAATTAATCTTAAAAAATCTAATCGTAGCTATTTCATAATGGAAAGTAATTCAGAAAAAAAACCGTACTCAATTGGGCTTGCTTCAAGCTTATTTGCCTTAGCATTAATCATTGGATTTTTGTATGTCACCCAAAGCGTTGTCGTACCTCTGCTTTTTGCTATTATACTTTCAATAACGCTGTATCCGATAGCTGCATTTTTTGAAAACAAATTAAAATTTGGTAAGGCTGCTGCAGCTATTATGGCGGTCATTATTGCCATCGTAATTATCAGTACACTGATCTGGTTTATAGTACATCAAAGTATTATCATTGGAAAAGATGCGGTCGCAATCCAGGAGAAGGTGCTTGCTGCTGTTGAATCGATCCAAAATTGGATTCAATCTCGGTTTGGCTTGGAAAGAAGTGAGGTTGTCCAAAAGATGAAAGAGCAAGGAAATAATGCTTTAGAAAATGTAGGCGGATATATGTCAACAGCTTTTGGCTCGATTGGTAGCACATTAGCGGGAATCATCTTAGTTCCTATTTTTATCTTTTTCCTTTTATACTACCGTGATTTTTTCAAAGAGTTTTTCTTTAAAGCATTTAAAAATACGGATAATAAAAAGATTCATGCTGTCTTAAAAAAGATTTACGACGTAGTGCAAAGCTATTGTTTAGGACTTGTGATGGTGATGGGCATTGTCGCGGTATTGAATACGGTGGGTCTGATGTTAATGGGAATTGAATATGCTTGGTTTTTTGGTTCCATGGCTTCTTTGCTGATGTTATTGCCTTATATCGGTATCGCAATTGGATCCATTTTACCTGCTCTATTTGCCTTGGCAACCAAAGATAGTGCTTTATATGCCGTAGGTGTTATTGCCTGGTTTCAAGTGGTGCAATTTTTGGAAGGAAATATCATCACCCCAAATATCGTGGGGGGTAAGGTGAGTATCAATCCATTAATGGCTATTATCGCTATTCTATTGGGGGGAATGATTTTTGGTCTTGCGGGATTGATTCTTGCATTACCGATGACTGCAACATTAAAAGTTATCTTTGATGCTATCCCTTCTATGGAACCGATTGGATATTTAATCGGTGAACCTGAAAAGGAGCATCTCAAAAGAAATGCGACTCAGGAACTGCTACAAAAATGGGGTATTGTTAGAAAACCTAAAGTATTTTTTAAACAAACCATGGCTGACTCTGCTCCTGTAGATCCTGATTCTACCAATGATCCGGATAGTAAAGCTGAATAATTTTTATTGAAAAATAGATCAATTCGTCCAGGTATTTAAAGATAATACTTGGACGAATTTGTTTTAGATAACGCTATACTTCAATTGGATTTTCAGGATATCCGATGAGTTTTGAATAGTCTATCCCCGACTGAGCTATACAAACTATCATTGATATGAATATCATGATGATGGTTTGTATGAAATAGCCTATTAGTGATCCATCAATTTTTAAAATCAAATAGATTCAAACATCAGAAAATTTCCTGTAAACGCTACTTTTATTAACCTTGAAAAATGTGCATACTGTCAATAATCAACAATTGTTTTACCTCTTACATCCATCCTCTTCACTCTATTTTAAATAGATGCAGATAATTAATTTCTACTAACTTTGGTTTTAATATGAGCTATATGAAATATGTACCAACACTTGAAACGGAGAGACTGATCATTCGTCCAATAACTTTAGATGATGTTGAGGAGTTTTATGCGATGGACTCGCAACCGGAAGTTCATCTTTATTTAAATAGATCTCCGTTAAAATCTAGTGAAGAGGCAAAAGATTATATTAAAGGTCTACTCCAGCAGTATGAGACACATGGTATAGGTCGTGTTGCGGTCATCGAAAAAGCAACGAATCAATTAATAGGCTGGACAGGGTTTAAATTTATAGAGGAACCCATGAATGATAGGATCAATTTTCTAGATTTCGGCTATCGCTACCGTAAAGAGTCGTGGGGGAAAGGTTATGCTACAGAAGCGGCATTGGCGTGTATTGCATTTTATTATAAAAATTTGACCCATATACCTCTCCATGCCAGTACGCATGTCGACAATCATGGTTCGCGAAAGGTATTGGAAAAGGTTGGATTTAAGATTACTGATACCTTTAAGTTTACCATTTGGGACATCGATTGTTATTGGTATGAAAGGATTGAAGATACTAAGTAAGGTGTATACATCCCATTTTTAAATTCATAACTCCACTTTTAAATATTGAAATTTCCAGCATAAATCTATTTATATATCCATTGGATAAAACGAAATGCTTTTCGTATTTTTACGCTTGCAAAAATTCTATTCTTTTTGCAACTGATAATAATAAAAACACCATATTATTGATTACATGAGTGAAGAAACAAACTATCCTGCAGACGATAATCAAGAAGAAGTAAATAACGGACAGACAAATAATAGTAAAACAATTCCACTTTCGGGATTGTATGAAAACTGGTTTTTGGACTATGCATCTTATGTTATTTTAGATCGCGCAGTACCTCATATCAATGATGGTTTTAAACCTGTACAGCGTCGGATCCTACATTCACTAAAAGAGATGGATGATGGTCGATACAATAAAGCGGCCAATGTAATTGGTAATACGATGAAATATCACCCGCATGGTGATGCTTCAATTGGTGATGCCATGGTACAGATCGGTCAAAAAAATCTGTTAATTGACTGTCAAGGGAACTGGGGTGATCCGATTACTGGCGATGCTTCTGCTGCACCTCGTTATATTGAAGGACGTTTATCCAAATTTGCTCTGGATGTTGTTTTCAATCCGGAAACGACAAACTGGCAACTGAGTTATGATGGCCGTAACAAAGAACCTGTTACTTTACCAGTAAAATTCCCTTTGCTGCTTGCTCAAGGTGCTGAAGGTATCGCTGTAGGTCTTGCTACGAAAATAATGCCGCATAACTTCTTGGAACTGATCGATGGATCGATTCAAGTATTGAATGGAGAAAGACCTCATATCCTACCTGATTTTCCTACAGGCGGAATGGCGGACTGCTCGGCATACAATGAAGGTCAGCGTGGTGGAAAAATACGCGTACGTGCAAAAATAGAGGAGCGCGATAAAAAGACATTGGCGATCACTGAAATTCCTTTTGGAACAACGACGGGAGGATTGATCGATAGTGTAGTCGCGGCCAATGATAAAGGGAAAATCAAGATAAAAAAAATCGAAGATAATACCGCTGAATTTGTTGAAATTATTGTGCATCTGGCTCCAGGAATATCTCCTGATGTCACGATTGATGCGCTATTTGCTTTTACGGCTTGTGAAGTATCCATTTCTCCCAATACTTGTGTAATCAAAGAAGATAAACCTCACTTTTTGAGTGTGAATGATATCTTAATTGAAAACACGAAAAATACCAAGAACTTACTAAAACAAGAACTGGAAATCAAATTACATGATCTCCTAGAAAAAATATTCTTCAGCAGCTTACTCAAGATCTTCATTCAGGAAGGTATGTACAAGCATCCTGAATATGAAAATGCTGGTGATTTTGATACCGTGGTACTGGTTTTAAACCGTCTTTTTGAACCATTTTTTGGCCAATTCTACCGACCGATAGTTCCGGAAGATTATAAACGTCTGATCGATAAACCGATGAGTAGTATTACGCGTTTTGATGTAAAGAAAGCGGATGATCAAATGGCTTCTTTGGAAGAAGAGATCAAAAATGTGAAACGTCATCTTAAACACCTGACCGATTATGCTATCGCCTGGTACGAAAGATTGCGTGACAAATATGGCAAAGGTCGTGAACGTAAAACAGAATTAAGAGCTTTTGATCGCGTTGAAGCAACACAAGTAGCCTTGGCCAATGCGAAACTTTATGTCAACCGGGAAGAAGGATTCATTGGTTCAAGCATGAAGAAAGATGAGTTTGTTTGTGATTGTTCGGATATTGATGATATCATTGTATTCCGCGCTGACGGTAAATATGTCGTAACGAAAATTCAAGATAAGGTATTTGTCGGAAAAGATATCATCCACGTTGCTGTCTTTAAAAAAGGAGATGAAAGAACGATCTATAATGCCATCTATAAAGAAGGAGATACGGGTACGAGCTTTATCAAGCGTTTTGCCGTAGTGGGTGTCACTCGTGATAAGGAATATGATATCAGTAAGGGTTCAAAAGGTTCAAAAGTAACATACTTTACGGCTAACCCGAATGGGGAAGCGGAGATCGTCAATATTCAGCTCAAACCGCATACGAAATTAAGAAAACTTAATTTTGACATGAACTTTGCCGAAATTGCGATTAAAGGGCGCGCTTCTCAAGGAAATATTGTATCTAAATATCCGGTTAAAAAGATCACGTTCAAAAGTGCTGGTGTTTCGACTTTAGCTGGTCGTAAGATCTGGTTTGATAAAATAACGAAACGCTTAAATGCGGATGAAAGAGGACTGTATCTAGGCGAATTTGATGGTGATGATAAGATCTTGATCGTCATGTCGGATGGTACTTACGAACTGTCGAACTTTGATCTGAGCAATTATTTCGATGATAAGATGATTCGCATCGAAAAGTATTTTCCTGAACATGTGTACACAGCTATTCATCAAGATGGTAAATCGGGTACTTATTATGTAAAACGATTCAAATTTGATGATATTCCTGTCGGTAAAAGCATGCTCTTCATCAATGATGAACCTGGATCTAAACTTATTTTGTTGACGAATAATACCGATCCAATAGTTCACTTGGATATTCTAAAGGGCAAGTCCCAAACCGAAGAGGCTTTGGACCAACCGCTGAACGAAATCATCGATGTGAAAGGTATAAAAGCACAAGGAAATCGTCTCTCTTTTCACACGGTTAAAAGTGTGACTTTGATGACGGAAGAAATTGATTTAACGGTCAACACAAAAGATGTGAGTGATTCGAATACTGAAGGTACCGAATCAAGTGAAGAAACACATAAAGCAGAAGCCGATACTCAACCGGATGATATTAAACTGGAGATCACAAATCCTGATGATATCCAAACGGATAATGCTGGGCAGATTGAATTGTTTTAAATGAACAGCACGTCATCAAGCTGATTGAGCTTATCAGTCATAAAAAAATCCGCTTTTAGCGGATTTTTTTATGACTTAAATTCTTTTACGAATTTTTGAAGTTTTGGTGCAATGACTACTGAACAGAAAGGATTTTCAGGATGCGTATTGAAGTAATTGTGATGATAGTCTTCTGCTACCCAAAAAGTAACTGCTGGCTCGACCGTCGTAACGATCGGGTCTTCGAAAATATCTTCGCTATCCAACTCATCGATAAAGTTCTTAGCTAAAATCTCTTGTTCTTCATCATGAAAAAACACAACCGAGCGATATTGCGTACCCACATCATTTCCCTGACGGTTTAATGTTGTTGGATTATGTGTTTTAAAGAATATCTTCAACAGCTCTTCATAGTTGACAAGATCTTCATCGTATTCGATCTGTACAACTTCAACATGCTCTGTCGTACCTGTACAAACTTGTTCGTAAGTTGGATTATCGTTTAATCCTCCCATATAGCCAGGCAAAACGGATTTTACACCTTCTGTATTTTGAAAAATAACTTCTGTACACCAAAAACAGCCGCCTCCAAATGTTGCTTTCATATCTTATTATATTTTATTCTCAAACTTAGATAAATTTGTTTAATATCAGGACTCCGGTACGACACAAATCTATCCTTTAAATTTATTTTATGCTCCTCTTGAGTGCTTTGCGATGATCACGATATCCGCTGCCCACAAGAATTATTGTATAGCATAAAATTAAAGATTAATGACAGAAAAAGAGTCATATCAGTTTACTGATTTTGAAAATCTATGCTTTGTAATAATAAGAGCCTGGAATGAGCAAGTCTTGTTTTTCTTTGTGGCAAACAGCATATGAAAATCCTTTTTGTAGTGCATAGGATCCATACTCCCCTTTCTTATTGAGTGCTAAAAATCCTACTTGAATATCCTTAGCAATATTGGGTTTCTTTTTGACAATCCGTTTGACCGCTTCTTTGCATGCTTCTTCAGGCGAATATCCCTGACGCATTAATTCCACAACCAAAAAACTGCCCACTGTACGGATCACCTCTTCACCCACACCCGTAGAGGTAGCTCCCCCTACTTCATTGTCCACATACAGTCCTGCTCCTATAATCGGGCTATCTCCAACTCGACCGTGCATCTTAAATGCCATACCGCTTGTCGTACATGCTCCGGATAAATTGCCGGCAGCATCTAGTGCCAACATACCGATGGTATCGTGATTATATTGATTACCGGGCAGACGCTCTACGGCGAATGACTTGTTTTCAATATTCATGACCGGTTTATATTTTTTTTCTTTTAACCACTCTTTCCATGCTTTCTCTCCTTCGGGTGTAAGCAGATTTTCTTTTTCAAAACCATTTTCCAGTGCAAATTGCAATGCACCATCACCTGCGAGCATGACATGGGGAGTTTTATCCATCACTAAACGTGCTACTGATATGGGATGTGCAATATGCTCTAAAGCAGCTACTGATCCACAATTACCTTCGCAATCCATGATGCAGGCATCTAAGGTGACCATACCGTCACGATCGGGATAGCCGCCTTTACCTACGGTCATATTTTTTAAATCAGCTTCGGGCACACGAACACCTTGTTCGACCGCATCTATAGCTTTCCCACCACTCTTTAGCACTTCCCATGCTGCTTGATTTGCTGCAATACCAAAATCCCATGTGGAAATAACAATTGGTTTTATTCCCGCTCGCTTATTTGAAATGGAAAAACTTGATAATGTTTCTACAGAACTAACAGCAGCTGCTCCAATAATACCTTGTCTAATAAATTGGCGTCTTGAACTCATATTTTAATCGATTTAGCATTACAAGTATACGCAAATGCACGTTTCTTTTCATGAGTTTTTTCATTAAAAACACCTCGTCAATTCACATTTATGCAAAAGAATTGTAAATTAATTCACAAATCGTCATCATTTCTTATAAAAAAATAGGCAATTTAGTCTATCTTTAAACCAAACTAATCAGCATGACAAACAAACTTAAATATGCTATTCTTACCTGTGCCGGCTTTTTAACCATTAATCATGCCTTTTCACAACAGATAGATTCAACCATCTATCATCAGGTCAAAGAACTGCAAGAAAACGTACGTAAGGCTTATGCTCCTGATAAGCGGACTAAGATATTTGCCTTTACCCAAACAGATGTTGCCAAAAATAATTATCAAATAGAAACGACAGAACAGGCTGCTAAAACAGCTTTCGAGCAACAGATTAGAAATATCCCTGCTAATGTCGCGATAACCATACTACCAGAACAAAATCTGGGTAATAAACTAATCGGGGTAGTCAATTTATCTGTAGGCAACATGCGAACCAAACCTGATAATGCCGCTGAAATGGCAAGCCAGGTTCTGATGGGCACTCAGGTTGACCTCTTACAAAAAGATCGCGGTGAATATCGGATACGTACTCCTGAAGGATATATTGCCTGGTTACCGGCTTCTGCTGTAACAGCGATGACAAAAGAGGAAGCACAGCAATGGAACAATCAACCTAAAATAATCTATACAGCGGAATTTGGAAAATCATTCTCCGAACCGAATACGCAAAGTCAACGGGTATCGGATCTGGTTTATGGAGACATTTTAGTGCTGACGGGAGAAAAAAACAATTATTTTGAAGTCGCTTATCCGGATAAAAGGAAAGCTTATATTAAGAAAGAGGATGCGCTATCATTAAAAAAATGGATCGATACGCGTAATCCAACAGCTGAAAACTTAATTTCAAGTGCAAAATCAATGTTGGGACTTCCTTATCTTTGGGGCGGTACATCTGTTAAAGGTGTTGATTGCAGCGGTTTCACAAAAACAGCCTATTTTATGAATGGCTTTGTGATCCCACGTGATGCTTCTCAACAGGTATTAGCAGGTGAATCTGTTGACATCTTAGATGCTGAAGGACACTTTGATCCTGAAAAGGCACTTAAAAATCTAAAACCTGCTGACCTCCTATTTTTTGCGGCTGGTAAAAACAATAATCCAAATGCGCGTGTTACGCATGTCGCACTTTATATTGGCAATGGTACATTTATTCATGCTGCAGGTTCTGTACGGATCAACAGCATGTTGAAGGATGCCGTAAATTATGATGATTTCCAGACACGTACAGTTGTTGCAGCAAAAAGATATTTAGGATCTGATGACCCACAAATACAAAAAGTACAAAATAACAGCTATTATAGTATCAAATAAAAGATAACAACGATCATGGGTATACATGCAGATTGGATCACTAAAGATTTTGGAGCGTTCAAACTCCGATTTAAACCCTATACTTTAGAAATGCGCTACGTATTTACGGTTGCATCTTTCAGTAGGACGACAACTCCGGTTGTACTGACTCAACTGGAGTATGACGGCATCATTGGATACGGTGAGGCGAGTATGCCTCCTTATCTAGGCGAATCTCAAGAAAGTGTCATCAATTTTCTCAACAACATCGATTTAAGGGGATTTAACTCGCCCTTTCAAACGGAAGAACTATTGGCATACGTTGATCAAATCAGTGCTAAAAGTACGGCGGCAAAAGCAGCTGTGGATATAGCGCTGCACGATTTGATCGGAAAGATACTGGGAAAACCTTTTTACAAGATATGGGGATTAAATCCAGCGTTAATACCTGCGACTTCTTATACGATCGGTATCGATACGGAAGAGGTAGTTCGCAAAAAGGTCATGGAGGCAGATCAGTTTAAAATTCTTAAAGTGAAGCTGGGGCTTGAAACGGATAAAATGATCATCGATACCATCCGTCAATGTACGGATCGTCCGCTATGTGCTGATGTGAATCAGGGCTGGAAGAACAAAGAACAAGCGCTCGAAATGTCACATTGGTTAGCTGAACGCGGAGTTGTATTTTTGGAACAACCGATGCCAAAAGAGCAAATCGATGATAATGCCTGGCTTACGGAACATAGTCCTATACCAACTATTGCAGATGAAGCATGCCAGAGGTTGATCGATGTTCCGGCATTGCAGGGGGTATACTCGGGAATCAATATCAAGTTGATGAAATGTACGGGCATGCGAGAAGCGAAGCGTATGGCAGAATTGGCACAGGCATTAAAAATGAAGGTGATGATCGGCTGTATGACGGAGACATCTTGTGCGATTTCTGCAGCAGCTCAATTGGCGCCTTTGGTGGATTGGGCAGATCTGGACGGTGCACTTCTCATTGGCAATGATATTTATGATGGGATGAAAGTCATTGATGGGCAATGTATATTGCCAGATCGTCCGGGAATAGGTGTAATCGCTCAGTAAAAATATAACATGGTATAAGATCTTGTATTTTACGAATATCTTGATCTTATACTTATCTTGTCCCTTAAAGGTTGCAATAGATGACCTAAACCAAAATCTATTAAAAGCATAACTAACCAACACTCTTATGAACAAAATTTTACTCACCTCGTTATGTACGGTGGCTTGTGGATCTTTGCAAGTCGTACATGCACAACAAATCCAAGTTGCGGGAAAGATTTCGGATGCGAATGGCGCTGCCGTTCCTGATGTCACGGTCTCCATTAAAGGTAGCGGCACCGCAACATCGACAAACTCCAATGGATTGTTTACGCTCAATGCCAATCCGGATGCCACACTCATCATTAGCGCAGTAGGCTATCAAAAACAGGAAATCAAATTAAATGGCCGCAAAACATTGAGCATTTCTTTGCAGAAAGAGGAAAATGCTCTGGATGAAGTCATGGTGGTTGCTTATGGAACCGCCAAAAAGAGTACCTACACAGGTTCTGCTGCGGTGGTAAAAAATGATGCGATTGATAAACAGCCAGTCACTTCGTTTCAAAATGCATTAACAGGCCGTGTTCCAGGATTACAAGTCAGTACGAGTTCGGGGCAAGCGGGTTCTACTCCTGCTATCCGTATACGAGGTATCGGCTCCATGAATGCTTCGAATGAACCTTTGTATGTCATCGATGGTGTACCTGTGGTATCGGGATCTACGGGACAGATGAATGATTATCTGGTCAACTCAAATAACGTCATGAGTACCTTAAATCCTTCTGATATTGAGACTATAACAGTACTGAAAGATGCAGCAGCATCTTCTTTATATGGTTCGCGAGCAGCAAATGGGGTGATTATCATCACGACTAAAAAGGGGAAAAATGGGGCTCCTAAAATTAATTTAAAATCATCTTTAGGTATCAGTCCAAGTTGGGCAACTGATAATAACGAAACAGCCTCAGTACAAGATCAGATTGATATGCTGTACAGTGTGCTCTACGATTCTCGTATTGCGGGTGGACTGAACGAAACAGCTGCAAACAAATGGGTATTAGACCGTTTCAAAACTAGATTTGGGATACATGGGTATGGGTTTTCGACGGAAGGAACGTCAATGTACGAGAAAGTTAATATTACCGGTCTTACAGATGGTATAGAAAATAGGGAGGGTAAATATTACGATTGGAATGATGCCTTATTCAGAACGGGTATTTTCAACACCAATGATCTATCGGTAAGCGGTGGAACAGATAATACGAACTATTATACTTCTCTTTCTTATACACAGGATAAAAGTCGCGTCATCCTCAATGACTATAACCGTATCAGTGGACGCGTGAACCTCAATCAAAAAATTGGTAAATACTTAGAGTTTGGGTCGAATATCAATATAGCTAAGACAAAATTGGTCGGCATGAATGATACCCGAAATACGGGAAGTAATTATTTACTGCAAACGAGAAATCTATTATGGCCGCTGTACTGGCCTACAGACTATAAGACTGGCAATGAGTGGACCGCTCGTTATGGTAGTTTGGCTTATAATCCGCTTTATTACAATAAAGAGTGGGAGAACAGTTCTAAAACCAGCAAAATATCTGCTGTTGAATCGTTGACTTTAAAGTTGCTTCCTGAATTGACGGTTAAAACGATCTTTTCATATGATGAGACGGAGTCTAAAGATCATATCTACTACAGTGCAAAGCATTATAATGGTTCATCTACAAATGGTGTCGTCACTGAAGTCACTTCGAATATCCAAAAACTAGTTTCGTCGACTACGGCTAACTATAATAAAACTTTTGGACTTCATCAGGTTGCTTTACTAGCGGGATTTGAGGCTGAAAAAAATGAGAGCAGCTTCGTTCGTGCCACAGGAAAAGACTTACCTTCTTCGGCTTTACATACCGTATCTACCGCGGGGCAGTTGGATGCTGGATCTTATGTTTGGGGCAACAATATGATGTCCGTACTATCTCGTGCTGAATATAACTTTGATGAGCGTTACTTTGCTTCGGCATCTTTTCGTCGAGATGGTTCTTCTCAATTAGGTCCTATTCCGCGATGGGGAAACTTTTGGTCAGTAGCGGGCTCTTGGAATATAGCTAAAGAAAGTTTTATTGCTCAAATAGACGATATCAATGCTTTGAGAATAAGAGCTTCCTATGGTGTGAATGGTACTTTACCATCTACAAATTATGGTTGGAGATCATTGACCAGCTATACCAACAAATATATGACACAACCTGGAGGTGCTTTGAGTAATATTGCTGACCCTAACCTCAGCTGGGAAAGAAATTACACCACCAATCTAGCCTTAGAATTTGGGTTATTTGACAATAAAATCTTTGGCTCGGTTGAATATTTCAACCGAGATTCTAAAGACCTTATTCAGCAGGTGCCGATCTCAACCATAACTGGTTTTTCCAGTACATTGAAAAATATCGGAGAAATCAACAATAGAGGTCTAGAATTTGAATTAGGTTCTGATATCATCAAAAAACAGGATTTCAGATGGACTGCTAGTATAAACGCTACTTTTATTGACTCTAAAGTCACCAAATTAAGTGATGGTAAACCGATCATCTGGTACGATCCCACAGGTAAAGATGATCGTGCTCGTTTCATCTATCAAGAAAATCAATCGACATTGGCTTTTTATGGTTTAGAATGGGCAGGTGTCAATAAAGAAAATGGTAAAAATGTCTGGTATACAAATGATGGTACCGA
Organism: Sphingobacterium sp. UBA6320; assembly: GCF_002440335.1. Taxonomy (NCBI): domain Bacteria; kingdom Pseudomonadati; phylum Bacteroidota; class Sphingobacteriia; order Sphingobacteriales; family Sphingobacteriaceae; genus Sphingobacterium; species Sphingobacterium sp. UBA6320. Next base: position 44,026 of record NZ_DJTA01000007.1, read on the forward strand.
GGGTGATTTCTTATTTGAAGGAAGAGGTGCCAGTTACAACTATACTAAGGCAAAGCAAACCATCATTGGCAATGCCAATCCAAAAGTCTACGGTGGTATTAATACAGATATGGAATATAAGGGCTTATCACTGGGTTTAAACTTTGCCTACAAAATCGGTGGAAAACTATATGATGCGACCTCTAAAGATGTGGCTGATGATGGTTACTATTGGGAAAGAATTCATGCGCAATATTTTGTTGATGAGTCCTGGTCACCAAGTAATATGGAAGGCAATTTCCCTATGGTTTCTGGTCGAGATCTTGAAGATGTTAATCAGATCAGTAGCCGCCACCTCTACGATGCTTCATATTTGCGATTGAAAAATATTTCCTTGTCCTATAAAATTCCTAATGATTATTTGAGCAAAATAGGAATCAACAATGCACGTATTTTCTTTAATGGAAGTAATTTATTGACTTTCTCAAAATACAAATATATGGATCCAGAGGTTAATCAGTATGGTACCCGTGGTTGGGAAATCCCAACTCCTAAGACCTACACATTTGGATTAGAATTTAATTTTTAACCTATTAAATTGAGAAAAATGAGAAAATTATTTATTGCTTCGTGCATCTTTATATCCTTTTCAGTTTCATCTTGTAAAGACTTTTTAGACGTAAAACCTACAAATTCTGGAGATGCTGAAACTTCCATCCAAACAGCTGCTGATGCCAAAGTTATTGTCAATGGCGTCATGAGCATCCTTTCAAATCGAGATTATTATGGTCGAAATTTCCCCTTGTACGCCGATGTAAAAGGTGGTGATTTCACTATTTTTGCGGCTGGCCGAGGATTTGATTATTTGTATACGTTTAACCATAGTGCTTCTTCCAATAGCTACTCAAGCGTTTGGACACAGGGTTTTAATGCAATTGCCCAAATCAATAATCTGTTGAAAAATATTGAAAGTCTAAAAGCGACGGGTTCATTGGAAAATTTTAATTCGTACGAAGGTCAGGCTTTGACTGCTCGGGCGTTGGTCAACTTTGACTTAGTACGTCTTTATGGCGAGCCTTATAATGAAAATAAAGCAGCTTGGGGTATTCCAATTATTACAAAATCTTTAAAGGCTGATGCTCAGGAATTGAGAAGCACCGTGGAAGATACTTACAAACAAATTCTTTTGGATCTTAAAGCTGCGGAGACTTTACTTCCGAAAACAAAATTGAATGGTTATTTAAACTATTATGCCAATAAAGCTTTACAGGCAAGGCTATATTTGTATATGGAAGATTATCCAAATGCTTTGGCTGCAGCTCAAGAGGTGATTAATTCAAAAGTATACACGCTTTACAGCAATACGGCTTGGGTCGATTCCTGGAAATCAGAATTTGGTACCGAGTCAATTTTTGAATTGGGAATTTATCCGAATGAAACTGATTTGGGAAATTCATCTTTAGGTGCTTATTTTAGAAGATCTGCTCATGGTAGTTCGGCTATTTTAGGAAACTTTATGGCGAGCGATTATTTCTTAGCTCGTCTCAAACAAGATGATACAGATGTACGATGGGGTGTCATGGCACGTGATGAAACTTCTACAACTCGATTGGGTGCAATCTACAAGTATAGTGGTGGCATTAACTTAGAGGGGGACAAGAAGTCATCAAACAGCACTGCGGTAAACTTTAAAGTGATCCGTCTTTCTGAAGTGTATTTAATGGCTGCTGAAGCTGCACTGAAATCAGATAAAGCTCTTGCTGCAAGCTATCTCAATGAAATCCGTAAACGCTCTCCAAAATTAAGTCTTACGAATGAGTCAACTATATCTTTAGATGTCATCGCTGAGGAAAGAAGTAAAGAGCTGGCTGGAGAAGGTCATCGTTTCTTCGATATGATCCGCTGGAATAAAAAGATTGAATTTAATGACGAATTGGGTTCCATCAATACGATTCACCGTACTAAAATAATTGACAGATCACTTAATAAAACGATTCTTCCAATTTTTATAGACGAGATCAATGCCAATCCAGGGATTGGTGCACAACAAAACCCAGGATACTAATCTCGCTGATTATAAAAGTAAAAAGCCTTCTGATCAATGGTCAGAAGGCTTTTAATTTATTAGGGATATAGGGATCAATTGACCTTTTGAAAGGCTACCCGGGGTGTTCCATCGCTGACATAAATAATACCGCAGCGTATGTATCCTAATCTTGTCAATACCTTTTGCATCGGAATATTTGTTTCATGGGTATCGACGCGAATATTGTGACACTGTTCGAAACACCATTGAAAACACTGTGATGCTACTCCTTTGACTTTTCCATTTGAGGCTAAGCGATGAACCACTCCGTAGGGAGCATCATTTAGCCATTGACCTTCTTCAATAACTGTATAATTGGGGTCAGGAAGTAATGAGAAACAGAATGTTGCGACTATGGTATTCTCTTCTAGACAGACGTAATTTTCTCCTATTTCAATTGTTGACCGGATATATTCCCGAGAGGGATAGCCATTTGTCCACTGAATGGTATTGCCGCTAGCACGCATTAAGCCTCGTGCAATGTCAATAATAGCCATCACCTCATCTAAATCCTCCAATTTTGTTTTTCTAATGTCCATATTTTAAAATAACATTTTATTTTTTTAGTAACGAAGTGACTAGTGATCAAGTAACAAGATAGTCTAACCTTCTAACTTTCCTTATAGTAACAAAGTGACTAGTGATCAAGTGACAAATGGTCTAACTTTCTAACCATCTCACTTTCTCACTCTCTACCTCCCTACCGAACGATCTGTTTCATATTCAACGGTAATTCCTGATTCAAATCTATCAAATAACCGTTAATGACGGCATATTGAATTTCATTATTTTTCTTTAGGAAAAAGTTTGCTTCTTGGCCTAAACTTAAGCTATTATAAGTCTGCAATTTACCCGTAGTTAGAATATGTATAGGCAAATTGTGCAACGTATTTATTTGAGCTTTATCCACTCTTACTGCCGCATACCCTTGTTTCAATAATGCCCTTATCGTTGACGGATTCAGATCGCTGAGATGCTCGAATGGGGATTCATAAACATGAGCTTCTACCCATTCAAAATCGGATAGATCTACATCATCGTATCCATAAAAATCATGAAGATCTCCTATATCTTCCACATATCCTTTAACGTAATAATCGTCATTCACGGTGATTTCATCTCGGCGGATGGCAATATCTACTTTCAAAGGCAAACCCTTTGAAACAGTCGATACGCGACGCAATATAACGTCGTGCAACTGGGAGGCATTGAAAGGTATCTGTTGGTATGCTGAGATTGAAAACTGCTGATAACTATCTTGTGCTATTTGCATTAAAGCATTTAGAATCACAATGAAATTCAATTTCCTGATCTGCTGTTTTTCCGGATCGCCTGCAAATGCTCCTGATTCAATTAAGATCGTACTGGCTCCCCATTTTTGAAAACTATCACCAAATGCTCTTGGAGAATGTTCATCGTCATATTTAGCTACTGCTCCTGGTATATAATCTTGGAGCAATTGATGCATTCCGGCGATTATTTTCATTGCATTGCCACGGACTTCATTGATATCCCGCTCCCAGTTATAAGCTGGAGCCAATAACGAAATAGTAACCGGTGTTTTAGTTCCTGGAACATTATAATAGATATTCTGATCGTGTAAATTGAATCCGAATTGTGGTTTTATAAGTGCTGCCTGCTGTCTTAAAAGTTTTCCCTCTGGAGTTGCTGTATCTCGGGCATCCCGATTGAGATCAATCTGTTGCGCATTTCTTCTGGTGTAAACTTCTGCCCCATCGGGATTGAGCATCGGGATAAAGTGAATGGTTAAATGGGATTTCAACAGTGATCTTAAGGAATCAAATTGATCATTTTTACCTTCTAAAAAATTGAAAAGATCAAATAATGCCATCGTTGCGGTCGGTTCATCGCCATGCATTTGAGACCATAGCATGACTTTTTTGTTTCCAGCTCCGTAGGTAAGCTCATAGATCGCTCGTTTTTGGACTGATTGTCCGATCTGCTTGACTTGTAGATCCTGTGATGCTTGATGTTTTTTTATTAAATCGACTACTTGAGCATGTTTAAATCTCCGGCTTGTTAAGGTAGACTCTCTATATAATGAATGGGCTTCATCAAAGTCATTTTTATTTAAATTCATGGTTTGGGCAAAAATTGTATTTACAGAAATGATGAAGATTAAAAAGAAGATAATTTTCATCATGGAGCTAATTTCCGTCAGTCTAATCCGTTTATTCATCAATCATTTTGTTTATGATAGACACTTATATTTCCTTCAGTAATGTTAAAGATCTGAAGTGGTCGTGATCTGTTGATTATTTTGGTTTGCAAACTACTGTATGCTGGTTCTATTTATCTAGATTAATCTTTTAATACTTGCTGTAATAAGGTAATCGTTCCTTTGTCGGCATCCATTTTGACATGTGCGCCTACAGGTAGGATAAATTGATTGGCAATATGCCCGATCATCGCTCCTGAATAAGCGGGTACTCCCAGTGGTTTGATATAATCGTTTAGGACTTGTTCTAATGTTAAAGAGCCGTATCCACTTGCGGGCCCGCAGTCGGTACATTTACCAAATACGAAACCTTTGATCTGCTCTAAAATCCCGGCTAATTTCAATTGACAGAACATGCGGTCTACTCGTTCTATATTTTCATCGACTTCTTCTAAAAATAGAATTGCATTTTTAAAATCGGGTAAATAGGCTGACCCGCATAGGCCACTGAGCAGTGTTAGGTTTCCTCCTAATAGTATTCCTTCTGCTTGTCCTGACCTTATGGTAGTGATTCGTTCTTTATATTGGATAAAATTATCTCCTTTATCTGTTGGGTTTGCAAACTGTGTCGGCTGATTGAGAAAAAATTGATTTTCAAAATTTTTAGCAACGGTATTGCTCCATGTACTGATACCGACTGCGCCATGAAAGGATATTAAACCAGTCTTTTTATAGAAGGCCATGATCAGTGCGGTAATATCGCTATAACCTAATAATACTTTGGGGTTATTGGCGATGAGTTTATAATCAATCTTTGGCAATAAGCGGGAAGCTCCTGCTCCTCCGCGTATACAGACAATCGCTTTTACCTCTTGGTCTGCAAACATGCTGTGGATATCGGCTAGGCGCTCTTCATCTTTTCCTGCCAAGTTACCGTATCGGCTGCGGATATGTTTTCCTTCTTTTACTTTGAAACCAAATTTTTCAAAGATTTCGCGGGTCATAACGATGGATTCTTCGGTATCAATAACTCCCGCAGGAGCTATTAATCCGATGGTATCTCCCCTGCGCAATACTTGAGCAAGTAATTTCTTTTGGTCAGCTAGAGTTTCAAAGAAATCTTCCTGCGCAAATGACAGTGCAGGTATTCCTGTTGCGACTAAGCCTAAAGATTTTAAAAAGGTTCTTTTGTCCATAGCTAGAGGATTAGCAAAATTATCGGTTAAACAATAGACGCTTTCCTGAACCGTACTCGATCAAGCTTCCTTTGGAATACGCTAATTTTCCAGAAACGATGGTATGTTCGATGGAAGATTTAAAGGTATGATCTTCAAATGGTGACCATCCACATTTGGAAAGGATGTTTGATTTTGTTACGGTATATGGTTTGTTCAAGTCTACGAGTACCAGATCTGCCCAATATCCTTCACGAATAAAACCACGTTCTTCTATCTGAAAACAAATTGCCGTATTGTGTGCTGATTTTTGAACGATCTGCTCTAAAGTCATTTTACCATCATGATACAGATCCAGTAATGCTTGTAACGCATGTTGCACTAATGGCCCTCCCGATGGTGCCGCACTATAGGCTTGTGATTTTTCTGCAATCGTATGAGGAGCATGATCAGTAGCAATGACATCAATGTGTCCGTCCAATACTGCTTTTACAATTTCGTCTCTATCGTTTGCTGTTTTTACGGCAGGATTCCATTTAATAAAATTACCTTTTGCGGCGTAATCTGCATCGGAGAACCACATATGGTGAATACATGCTTCTGCGGTAATTAATTTTTCAGCCAAGGGGATGTCATTTCTAAATAAGGCAATTTCTTTGGCCGTTGATATGTGTAGGATATGCAAACGCGTATTGTTCTTTTTAGCTAATTCAACTGCTTTGGAAGAGGAGATGTAGCAGGCTTCAGCAGAGCGGATAAGTGGATGCATGTTTATCGTCAATCCTGCATCGCCATATTGCCCTTTGTATATTGCTAAATTTTCTTGTATAGTCGTTTCGTCTTCACAATGTGTAGCGACCAACGTTGGTGAATTGGCAAATATATCTTCCAATGCGCGCTCATTGTCAACCAACATATTTCCGGTCGATGATCCCATGAATACTTTCACACCACAGACATCACGAGGATTGGTTTTCAATACCTCCTCCAGATTATCGTTGGCTGCCCCCATAAAGAAGGAATAATTGGCTAAAGCATTTTGAGATGCGATATCATACTTATCTTGTAATAAGGACTGTGTCAACGTATTGGGTACTGTATTGGGCATTTCCATAAAGGATGTGGTTCCTCCTGCTACCGCAGCACGACTTTCGTGCCATATATCGGCTTTGTGCGTTAATCCTGGTTCACGGAAATGAACTTGGTCATCAATTAATCCGGGTAAAAGGTATAAGCCCTCTGCATTAATCTCCTGATCGGCTGGGTGATTAATTTCTGCAGCAATCATTTCGATACGACCATGGCTGATATATACATCTGAAGTTGTTATTTTTCCCTCGTTAACGATTTGCGCAGATTTTATAAGTATTGTTGACATAGTTGCTTGTAATATTTAATATGATAACAAACTTAGAGAAATTTGTTTTATGTTCAATTCTAATTGCATAATATATCCAAAAATTTATTCGCTATAATTTGTTTTTATGCGAAACTATTAAAGCTGTTGAAAAAATTATCTTTGATCTAGTATCAGCCCAGTCTCTTCTAGCAGAAATAAGCTCTGAAAGGATTTGAAATTATTAAAATTCTGAATTCCTTATCATACTGAAATCATCACATAACTATTCCTGACCGCTGGTCTATAAAACAGAAAAAGCGGTAATGAATCATTACTGCTTTTTCTGTTTTTAAAAGTTAAAGTAAACTTAGGCTACATCAAATTTGTATCCCACTCCTTTTACGGTAGTTACATAATCTTCACCAATTTTTTCTCTCAGTTTTCTAATATGTACATCAATAGTCCTATTGGTAACAACTACTGAATCTTCCCAGATACTTTTCAGTATCTGTTCTCTGGTAAATACTTTATTGGGTTTGGATGCAAGCAAGTACATCAACTCAAATTCTTTTTTTGCAAGCACAATTTTCTGTTCACCACGATATACTAAGAAAGAATCACGATCGATCACTAAATCCATGATTTCTAATTTATCTTGTGATCTTGCTGCTTCTTCAGATACATTTCTTCTTAGAATGGCATTAATACGGCTCATCAAAGCACGAGGCTTGATAGGCTTTGCTATATAATCATCGGCTCCTACATGGAAGCCTGCGATTTCGGAATATTCTTCACTTCTAGCCGTTAAAAATACCATAAATGTATTCTTAAACTCAGGCATAGCACGCATTAGTCGGCAAGCTTCGATACCATCCATCTTTGGCATCATCACATCCAAGATAATGAGATCTGGATTGATATCTTTAGCTACATTGATAGCTTCATGACCATTCGAGGCAGTTGATACTTGATATCCTTCTCGCTTTAAATTGTAAGCAATTAAATCTAGAATATCCTGCTCATCATCAACTACTAATATTTTTTGCTTTGCAATGCTCATCTTCTTTTTTTTGCTAAATTATGAACAAAATGACAACAAAACATTAACGAAGTGTTATTAAATTGTTAAGTAACATTCCGAAAGTTAATATATAATTTGCGCTATTTTAAAGTTTTCTTTAAAAAATCCTCCAATTCTTTGCCACGTAAATTTTTAGCAACAATCAAACCTTCAGGATTTAACACATAAGATGCGGGAATTCCTGTAATGCGGTACAAGCCTACTACGGTCGACCCCCATGCTTTTAAATCCGAAGCATTGGTCCATTGTAACTGATCATCAGCAATAGCACGCATCCAAGGTCCTGGATTATCATCTAATGATACGCCAAAAACATCAAATCCTTTTCCTTTATATTGATGGTATAACTTGACAATATTGGGATTTTCCTGACGACAAGGCATACACCACGACGCCCAAAAATCTAACAATACGTACTTACCTTTAAAATCCGATAGTTTGATTGATTTATTGTTCGGTGTAAATGATTCAAAGTCTGGAGCAGGTTGGCCTATAGCCAATGTTCTCAATTTGTTTGTTTCTTCTTTGAACTGTGTAACGTAACCATTGTCTAAGAACTTATCTTTGATCTTATCGGCATAGGCTATAATTTCAGATTCTGCAATCTCCGGATCTAAGGTACTGATAGCATAAAAACCTGCTATATCATCATGATTTTCAGCAAAATCTACTGCTGCTTTAGTATAATACTGCAGTTGTTCGGTAAACTTCTGTTTATATTCGCTTCGCAGATTTTCAATTTCATCAACATCTGCGGTGATCGACTTTTTAGCAAAATCTGCTTGCAAAGAATCACGAACAGCATCACGTCGGTTTCTCATTTTGGAGAAAGTCTTGATCGTGGATGATAGATCCGACCCTTCGATCACATAGTCATTGACATCTTTTTGAAGGTCTGCTTTGAATACAATCTCCTCACCTGGAGAAGCAATCAAATCATACCTATTTTTACCTACACGAAGAGATAATAGACGTGCTTGACTGGTAGGCCGTTTAAATTGAAAAGCATTATTATCTCCAAAAAACATGGAATCTAATTTTCTTTCGCCTTCGTATAAGGATACTACTTTGATATTTCCGGGATTTTCAATTTGACCAGAAATTGTAAACTCGTCTTTATTTTTACATCCAACTAGAAATAAAAATAAAAAGCCCACCACTAGCAACGTCTGTTTCATCATATTATCTTTTTATTTTATAAATTCTATAGCTCTATCAATCGCAGTTGCTAATCCAGCACTATCTTTTCCTCCAGCTGTCGCAAAGAATGGTTGTCCACCTCCACCACCTTGGATATCTTTTGCTAAATCGCGGATGATATGACCAGCATTCAAGCCTCTTGATTTTGCTAACTCATCTGAAATCACAACAGTCAAACTTGGTTTGCCATCAAAATCTGCTCCTATGACTAAAAATAAATTATCAACGGCACCTTTCAAGGCATACGCCAATGTTTTAACGGCTTCTGCATTTGGCAGATCAACAACTGTAGCTAAGAAATTAACATCGCCTACTTGCTGCAATTTGCTTTCTAGGTCTGATTTTAACGCCAAAGATTTTTCAATAATCGTTTTTTCTATTTCCTTCTTCAAGGCGCCATTTTCCTCTACCAATTTGCCCATAGCTGCAACAAAATCTTTTGGATTATTGAGCAATCCCTTGATCTGATCTACTAACTCAAAATGTTCGCGGATAACAGCTGCAGATTTTGTTCCTGTAATGGCTTCGATACGACGTACACCGGCAGCGACAGCGGACTCTGATGTGATTTTAAAGAAACCGATCTGTCCAGTTGCCTTAACGTGTGTACCACCACAGAGCTCTTTTGAGAATGTATCATCGAAAGTAATGACACGAACGTAGTCACCATATTTCTCACCAAATAAAGCCGTAACGCCAGAATCTAATGCTTGCTGATAGGGTATGTTGCGTTCTTCCTTCAGTACAATATTTTCACGGATCTTAGTGTTAACTATGTCTTCTACTTGTTTGATCTCTTGGTCTGTTACTTTTGAAAAATGGGAAATATCAAAACGCAAAACATCTGCATTGACTAATGAGCCTTTTTGATTCACATGGTCACCTAATACTTGCTTTAAAGCGGCATGGAGTAGATGTGTCGCGGAGTGATTATTTTCGGTATCAACTCGTTTTGCTTGATCTACTTGAGCAATAAAAAGACCTTCAAAACTCTGCGGTAATGTATCGATAAAATGTACGAATAAACCGTTTTCTTTTTTGGTGTCGGTGATATATATTTTTTCTCCAGAAACGTCAGATACTAGAACTCCGGTATCTCCTATCTGACCACCACCTTCAGCATAAAAAGGTGTTACCGATAGTACCAACTGAAATTGGTCTTTGCCTTTTGCTGAAACTTTACGGTATTTGACAATTTCTGTTTTTGCCGTTAAGGTATCGTAACCGACAAATTCAAATCCTTCGTCTTCATTGACTAAAATCCAGTCTCCGGTATCAATTGCTGTTGCCGCACGGGAACGCTCTTTTTGAATCTGTAATGCTTCATTAAAACCAACCATATCCACGGACAGATTTTTCTCTCTTGCTAACAATTCGGTCAAGTCAATTGGAAATCCATAAGTATCGTAGAGCTCAAAAGCAAAGTCTCCTGCAATAGTTGTATTTGCTTCCGCATAATTTTCGAAACGTTGTACTCCGGTCACTAAAGTTCTCAAGAAGGATACTTCTTCTTCCAAAATCACTTTTTGAACAAAGCTTTCTTGTGCTTTCAATTCATTGAAAACACCATCAAATTGGGCTGCCAATAAGGGTACCAATTCGTTGATAAATGGGGCTTTGAAATTCAGAAAAGTATAAGCATAGCGTACCGCGCGACGCAAAATACGACGGATCACATACCCTGCCTTATTATTAGATGGTAACTGACCATCGGCGATAGCAAAACTAATCGCACGAATATGATCTGCAACCACACGCATAGCGATATCTGTTTTCTCATCTGCACCGTAAGCAATACCTGCTTTCTGAGAGATAAACTGAATAGTTGGTTGAAAAACATCGGTATCGTAATTGGATGTTTTTCCTTGAATAGATCTTACAAGACGTTCAAATCCCATTCCTGTATCGACGTGTTTGGCTGGTAGAGGTTGCAATGAGCCATCTTTTAAACGGTTAAATTGCATAAACACTAAGTTCCATACTTCGATTACTTGTGGATGATCGGCATTGACAAGTGATTGGCCCGATACTTCTTGTCGCTCTTGCGCTGTGCGCATATCGTAATGGATTTCAGAACAAGGGCCACAAGGACCTGTCTCCCCCATTTCCCAAAAATTGTCTTTTTTATTTCCTAATAGAATACGATCTTCTGCAATCAAAGCTTTCCAAAAATCATAGGCTTCCGTATCTTTTGCTAATCCTTCTGAATCATCACCTTCGAAAATCGTGACGTAAAGACGGTCTTTATCTAATTTATATACATCAGTAAATAATTCCCATGCCCATTGGATTGCTTCTTTTTTGAAATAATCGCCGAAACTCCAATTTCCTAACATTTCAAATAAGGTATGGTGATAGGTGTCAATACCTACCTCTTCCAAATCATTATGTTTACCGGATACACGTAAACAACGTTGTGTATCGGCAACACGCGGAAATTTAATGGCGGCCTCGCCTAAAAATAAATCTTTAAATTGATTCATTCCCGCGTTTGTAAACATCAATGTGGGATCATTTTTCACCACAACTGGTGCTGATGGTACGATTTGGTGTCCTTTACTTTTGAAAAAATCCAAAAAAGCCTGACGAATTTCTCTACTTGTCATTGAAAATCTAATTGTCTAATTATGATGATGCAAACTTACTTAAATTTGCCTCGTAATGCAATTAGACAGATGTATTTTAGTCTACAATAATGTATTAAGAATGTCAAGAATTGAAATATATTTTGACTATTTTTAGAAATACTTCATTTTAGAATAAGATTTAAGAAATTAAAATGGAGTTAGTTACTTTGTCAAATAGTATGTCTAAAATCACTTTATTTCATTAAATTAATCACATATTTAAATCATTATAACAAATACCTTTACATTAGGTAAGAAAACAAAACTAACTTATACCAATTATGTTAAACAACTACGGTGATGTAGTCATGTTTTTTTAACCAACGATAGCACACAACATAACACTTAACGATCAACAACATGAGCAATAAAATTTTAGTTCCAATTGATTTTTCAGACAATGCCCATACTGCTATTCAATTTGCAATTGATCTGGCAAAAAAAAGGGGATTTGAGATTCATTTATATCATAACTATACGGTCTCATCCAGTAGTTTTGAGGATGAAAGCAAGGAAAGTACTGACGAAAATTTCAAAGCAGATATATTAATGTCTGATTTGATCGATAAGTTGAAAGCCAACAATCCCACAGTCACTTTTACTTCGAAATGCGAGCGTGGTATTATCACAGAGTCCTTATTTAAGGAAACAAAAAATGCGGACTATTCAGCTATTATCATGGGAACAAAAGGGAAAACCGACGATACCAGTGTCATTGTCGGTAGTACAACCTACGCTGTCAGCCAAAAAAGTAATATTCCTGTGATTGCCATTCCGGTTCATTATCAAACAAAAGATATCCATAAGATTGGTCTACTTTCTAATTTTAAATATGCTGAGCTAGATACTTTAAATGAATTTATCAAAATATTTGGATCCAATGTGAAAGTACAAATCATACATGTACACTATCACCCAGATTCTGAGGCTGATATCGAGGATAAATTAGAAATCTGGAAATATCAAATCAAGAAACATACTGAAATCACAGATGTGGACATAGAAGTAGATTCTATACAGACCGATGTGGAGGAATTGGATACGATTCCTGAAGTGATCAATGAGATTATTAAAGATGAACAAATTGATCTGGTATTGATAACGAAGACACGTAAATCATTTTTTGAACGATTATTTAAAAAGTCTGTTGCAAAACAAATTATTCATCATCCTATTATTCCTACATTTTTTTCTAAAGCTTAAATTACTATGGGTAAAATATTAGTGCCAATCGATTTTTCTGAAAACTCGATTATTGCTGCAAGATATGCAAGGGAAATTGCGCTTGAAAATCATGATGAGCTGGTTTTCTTACACGTGTATACGAAACATGTAAACAAATACGCAAATTTTGTCGTACGTGGTGAGAAAATTATTGATCCTACCATAAAAGATGCAGAACAAAAACTGAGTGAATTGGTCAACCAAGTTAAGGACAAATATCCAACGTTGACAATAAGCCAGCTTTTTGATGAGGGGATTCTCTCGGAAGTAATTGCAAAAGAAACAGCGAAGAACAGTTATAAAGTAGTGGTAATGGGAACAAAAGGGGCATCAGGAATTGAGTCGGTTCTGATCGGCAGCAATACCTATGATGCAATTAAAGATGCACAAATCCCTGTTTTGGCGATCCCTGCTTACGCAACAACATATAAAAAAGATACCATTGCACTGTTGACAAATTTCAAACCTGGTGAATTGGAAGTTCTAAAACAGGCGATACCTGTATTTGGGAATAAATTTCATCTTCTATTGATACACATTAACAAGGCTGAAGCTGAATTAAAAGTATTGGACAAAAAGTTTGACGAATGGATCGATACCATCATTAGAGAGACAGGTATCGATGATATTTCATATACCATAAAAAATAGAAGCTATTTTGTCAATTTGGCAGAAAGAATCGCAAATGGAATACAGACCATGATTCGTGATGAAAACATCGACATTATCTTAATTACAAAAAGCCGCAAGACATTTTTTCAAAACTTATTTTCTGAAAACATTATTAAAGAAATGGCTATGGAAATTATGATTCCGAATTTCTTTGGCAAGACCAGTTCCAAGGTGGAAATTCCTAAATAAACTACATGTTAACGTAGAAATGTAAATTATAGTATACATGATGTTACATTTTTTATGGCAAAGCAAATGAATAAGTGGTCAATTAACTACAAAAATGGGTAAATCTACAACAGGTTTTATTAGATGGGCCCACATTGGCAACATTATTGCCTTATGCACCATAGAAGATTAAAAATTAAAATTAGATAATATGAAGATTAACCTTAAGAAAACTGGTTTATTAGTAGCAGCGGGACTGTTAACATCTGCTTCATTTGCACAAAATGCAAAAGTTGGTTCTATCGAAGGAACTACTCCACTAGGATCATCGACTGAATATAGAACTTGGTCGATTGGTATAGGTGCAGGGGTTTTAAATCAAACTAATATTTTCGGTTTTAACCGTAAAGATTATAATGATTTGGATCATAATTTAGGTTATTCGGCATACATTAAGAAACAAATTTCCCCTTCTTTCGGATTCAAAGCATCGTACTTAGGTGGAAAAGTTGGTGGAGCATATAAAGATGGTTCACAGTCTTTCGAAACTAAAACACCTTGGTCAGCTGCATTATCTGGAGAATGGACTATGGCGAATTCCAATTGGAGATTTTTCAATAGTTTCATCAAACCCTACGCTTCATTAGGTTTAGGAGTTTTGAACTCTGAAGCAACAGTAACGATGGGATCGACAAGTACAACATCTGATTCGCAATCAAAGTTGTTCGTTCCAGCTGATTTCGGTTTTAAATTTGCAATCGCAAAAGGTATTAACTTAGACTTAGGTTATCAGTTAAACTGGGCAAACCAGAAATTCGATGGATCTAATCCTGCTGCATCTCCACAACCAACTTACAAAAATGACTTATTCTCATATGCACATGCTGGTTTAGAAATTGCTTTAGGTGATGGTTCAAAACCTGCTTTGAATAATTCAAACCCGGTAGCTACATTGGTACATGATTATACAGCTAAATATGATGAGTTAAAAGCACAACGTGATGCATTGGATGCTGCAAATAAAGCATTACAATCAAAAGTAGAATCATTAAATGCTGATTTACAAGATGATGACGGTGATGGTGTTGCTAACAAATTTGACAAATGTCCAAATACACCTTCAGGTGTTCAAGTAGATGGTGCTGGTTGTCCAATCCTTGTTAAAAATGAAACTAAAATCGTAGAGAAAGTGATCACTGAAACGGATAGAAGAACTGTTGATGAGGCTATCAAAAACTTAGAATTCGAAACTGGTAAATCCGTGATTCGTGCTAACTCTTACAACTCATTAAATAAAGTTGCTGCATTATTAGTAGAAAAAGATTTCAGTTTGAAATTAGCGGGTCACACCGATAACACAGGTTCATTAGAATTAAACTTGAGATTATCTAAAGAGCGTGCTGAGGCAGTGAAAGCTTACTTAGTATCTAAAGGTGCTAATCCTTCTCGTATTGAAGCTACTGGTTATGGTCCAAACCAACCTATTGCATCTAATAAAACTGCAGAAGGTCGTCAACAAAACCGTCGTGTTGAGTTTACAATATATTAGTAGATATTACTATCATAAAGAAGGGCTACTCCAAAAGAGTGGCCCTTTTTACATGATTAATTTTTGAGTATAACTAAAATTATTTGACTAAAGTATTTTAAGATCGATAAAAATTAAAAGAACAGAACCTTCCTTACAGGTATTTAAAACGATGAACGGAACATTTTGTCATCCAAAAAACACAATATATCAAATACTTAAGTGAAAAATTAGTTTGGTAAATATTATTTCCCTATATTTGCATCGCCTTAGGCAATAGAGCCTATTGTATAAATTAATTCATGAACCCATTTTTAGAACTGGGAATCCGTGAGGAAATTGTTAATGCCATCTCAGAATTAGGTTTTGAAAAACCTTCTGAAATTCAGGAAAAAGCCATTCCTGTTTTATTGACTGGTAACGACGATTTTGTCGGATTAGCCCAAACCGGCACAGGTAAGACAGCAGCATTTGGTCTTCCATTATTACAGCAATTAGACTTTTCTCAGAAACATCCTCAAGCGTTGGTATTATGCCCGACACGTGAGCTTTGTTTGCAAATCTCGAAAGATATAGAAAGATATGCTAAAAACCTAGACAACGTCCATGTTGTTGCGGTTTATGGAGGTGCAAATATTAGTGACCAACTACGTCAGATCAGACGTGGAGTGCAAATTGTAGTAGCGACCCCTGGTCGTATGTTAGATATCATTGGCCGTAATGCTATTGATTTCTCTCAAGTAAAATATGTTGTGTTAGATGAAGCGGATGAGATGCTTAATATGGGCTTCAAAGAAGACATCAACAACATTTTGTCAGAGACTCCTGACACTAAAAAAACATGGTTATTCTCAGCTACCATGCCTTCAGAGGTTCGTCGTATTGCTAAAAACTATATGACTGATCCTGTAGAGATGACTGTAGGAACAAAAAACACAGGTAATGCAAACATTGAGCATCAATATTATTTGATTAGAGCTAAAGATAAATATGCTGCTTTCAAACGTATTGTTGATTCAAACCCTGATATTTTTGGTATCGTATTTTGTCGTACAAAAATTGAAACTCAAGAAATTGCAGAATCTTTAATTAAAGATGGTTACAATGCGGATTCACTACACGGAGATTTATCTCAACAACAACGTGATAAAGTGATGAAACGTTACCGTGACCGTAGTTTACAACTACTAATCGCTACCGATGTAGCGGCGCGTGGTATTGATGTAAACGACGTAACTCACGTAATTAACTTCTCTTTACCTGATGAAATTGAAAACTATACTCACCGTTCGGGCCGTACAGCTCGTGCTGGTAAAACTGGTATTTCAATCTCTTTAATCAACATTAAAGAACAAAGCAAAATCCGTCAACTTGAAAAAGTTATCGGAAAGCAATTTGAACGTAAACAAGTTCCTCAAGGAGCTGATGTTGTTGAAAAGCAATTATTGACAATCATCAATAAAGTTCAGAATGTAGAAGTTAATGAGGATCAAATCAATCAATTCTTACCAGCTATTATGGAAGGTTTTGAGTCGTTATCGAAAGAAGATATCGTAAAAAGATTTGCTTCATTAGAGTTCAATAGATTCTTAGATTATTACAAAGGTGCACACGATTTAAATATCGAAGCACGTGATATCAGCAGCAACGGCCGCGAACGTGGCGAAAGAGGTGAACGTGGTGAAAGAGGCGAGCGTGGTAGTTCAAAAGGATTTACTCGTTTGTTTATGAACTTAGGTTCTGTAGATGAATTCAGCCGTGGAGACATGTTAGGATTTATCTGTAACAACGCTAAAATCTCTGGTAAATCAATTGGTAAAATTGATCTAAAAGGAGTTTTCACATTCTTTGAAGTTGAAGATGCTGAAGTTGCTAAAGTATTTGAAGGATTCAAAGAAGTTGATTTCAACGGACGTAATGTTCGCATCGAAGTTTCTGGAGATGGAAAAACTGAAAACCGTGGTGGTGGAAACAGAAGCCGTGGTGGAAGTGGTGAGCGCAGAAGCTTTGGCGGCGGTGAAAGACGTGAAGGTGGATACCGTGGTGGAGATCGCAGAAGTGGTGGCGGTGAAAGACGTGAAGGTGGATACCGTGGTGGAGATCGCAGAGAAGGAAACGGTGGTGGTTTTAGAGACTTTTCTGGAAAAAGAAAAGAATCTAGTAACAAATACTAATCGATTCAAGCTATAAATAATAAGAGCGGCTATCCAAAAGATAGCCGCTCTTATTTATTTGACATTATACTCCGCTTATATTAAACGAAAAGTGCGATTGTTACTTGACACGCTGACGAATAGCTTCGTAAAGGACTACTCCAGCTGAAACAGATACGTTTAATGAACCTATTTCTCCAAACATGGGTATCTTTGCTAAATGATCAGCAATACGAATTAAATCGTCTGATACTCCTGTATCCTCAGCTCCCATGATGATACATGTAGGTACGGTATAATCTACATCATAAATACTATCTTTTGTCTTCTCCGTACTTACTACCAACTGTATCCCCGATTCAATCAAAAATTTACCAATCTTAGCCAAACCTTCATGACGACATACTGGAATTTTATATAAAGCGCCTGCTGAAGTCTTTATCGCATCAGGGTTAACTTCCGCAGAACCCTTCTTGGGTACAATGATAGCATGAACGCCCGAACATTCGGCTGTACGTGCAATAGCGCCAAAGTTGCGCACATCTGTAACACCATCCAACATTAAAAATAAGGGAACCTCGCCTTTTTCATAAATCTCAGGAACAATGTCTTCAATTTTTTGATAGGTAATAGGCGAAATAACAGCAATGACACCTTGATGGTTTTTGCGTGTGATACGGTTTAATTTCTCAATCGGAACTTGTTGAAATCCCAGGTCGTGCTCCTTCAATAGGGCTTTCAATTCTAAAACTAAACTTCCGGCTAAACCTCTTTGAATAAATAATGATTCAATTTCTTTACCACTATCTATCGCTTCTATAACGGCACGAATACCGAAAACCATCTGATTGGCTTCACGATCTGCTGATCTATCGTGTCTTTGAAAATTTTGCATGCTTAATATTCTAAATAAGAATTGGTTGCTAGCAATTAGCTAACCAATTTGAAAGGCAAAGATACAAAAAGAAATATGGGTTAGTGAAATAATAGTTGGTCTAAGTCTTAACTTAAACCCAAATTTAATTCTTTTCTTAGTGTTTCTAAAAGTGGATTTTTTTGAACCATTGCCTGATATTTCTCTTGCGAGGTGTAAGGTTTACGAACCACATCATGTTCCATAATAACACCATGGAGATCTAGAGAAAAATTACGTAATACTGGACGGAGATAATTTAATACATCTATTTTTGCCGTGTTGAGCACATCCATCTGCACCATATTCTCGACCTCAACTTCTATTTTATTTGCAACCAACTTTGGTGGAACTGCAGTCATCAAGGTGTAGAGATTGATTTTATTTTCTTTTTTAATTTGATTAGCTAAAGCTTTCCAAGCTTGAATAAACTGCTCATGAGTGATCTCTTCTTGTTCGGTACCTTTTACTAAACTGGGTTCATTGTCCCCTTGCTCCTCTATTTTAGATTCAAAAATAGAATTTAGATCGGGTAGTGATGGCATAGAGCTTTTGGCAGCCCCCCATCCTCCTTTTTTTACTTTAGGTGGTAGATTGGAGATTTCAGGTTCTACTGTTTGCTCTTTTACCGTAGCTATCGGTGCTGCTACAGTTGGATAAGATGATAGTTTATCTTGTTTTACTGATAATGAAGGCTTTACCTCAGGAGCAGGTGTACCTGTTGATTGTGTTAAATCAGGGCGTTTTTTTTTTAGCCCTTCGCTAACATCTGGAAGCTGAATACTTCCGAGCTGGCTTAATTTAATAGCACTTGATAAGTGACATATTTTGAGAAGTGCTAATTCAACTTGAAGACGTTGATTCTTACTTGTTCTATAATTGATCTCACATTGATTAGCAATATTCAATGCTGATAATAATAAACCTGTCGACGATTTTTGAGCTTGGTCAAGATACTTCATTCGTATGCTTTCGCTCACTTCTAGTAACTTTAAAGTAGCAGGTTCTTTTGCCACTAACAGATTTCTGAAATGTGATGCTAAACCTGAAATGAAATGGCTTCCGTCAAATCCATTATTTAAAATATCATTTAATATGAGTAATACTTGTGCTGGATTTTCGATTAAAATAGCATCAGTCAGCTTGAAAAAATAATCGTAATCTAAAATATTTAGATTATCAATGACTGCCTGATAGGTTACGTTCTTATTAGAAAAGCTCACAATTTGATCAAACATCGATAGTGCATCACGCAACCCACCATCTGCTTTTTGAGCGATGATATGGAGTCCGTCTTGATCAAACTGAATATCTTCATGATGAGCAATATGAGCCAAATGGTTGGCCATATCTTCGATACGAATGCGATTAAAGTCGAAAATCTGACAACGCGATAGAATCGTTGGTAATATTTTATGCTTTTCGGTGGTTGCTAAAATAAAAATAGCATAAGTAGGCGGTTCTTCCAAAGTCTTAAGAAAGGCATTGAAGGCTTGCTGCGATAGCATGTGAACCTCATCTATAATATAAATCTTAAATTTTCCTACTTGTGGTGGAATACGAACTTGATCAATGAGATTGCGAATGTCATCTACAGAATTGTTAGATGCTGCATCTAGCTCATGAATACTAAATGAATTGCCGTTTTGAAAAGAGATACAGCTATCACACTTGCCACAGGCTTCACTTTTGTCGGAGATATTTTCACAATTAATTGTTTTTGCTAAAATACGCGCACAGGTTGTTTTGCCAACACCTCTCGGTCCACAAAATAAAAATGCTTGAGCCAACTGATTGTTATGAATAGCATTTTTGAGTGTACCAGTGATGTGTTGCTGGCCGACAACCGAATCGAAGGTGACTGGGCGATATTTACGAGCAGAAACAATAAAATTTTCCATTGTACGAAGATACAAATTTTGTCTCTCCATCACAATATAAAAAGCGACACTATAAAAAAGCGATCGACTAAAATATACTTACTCCCTGAAAATTAAACAATTTAAATATGGGGCTGATGAAAAAGGTAAGAAAAACTTATGAAACGCATCTTTTCAGAAGTTATGATATACAAAATTAAAGTTGGCATGATTTCAAAAAGGAGCTTATCAAAAATTTGAAAGCTCCTTTTCTCTATCTAAATCACCTACTAAGTTCCTTTAGGTTTAAGAACAAGCCATACAATCGCAGCTAATATAGCGCCAGCTACAGGTGCTACAATAAATAGCCAAAGTTGCGAAAGCGCTTGTCCTCCAGCTAATATAGCTGGTCCAAAACTACGTGCTGGATTTACAGATGTACCAGTAATTGGAATGGCTACTAAATGGATCAATACTAAGGTAAGACCTATAGCTAATCCAGCCATCGTGGAATTTCCTACTCTGGAGGTAGTCGCTAAGATTACAAATAAAAAGATAAACGTTAAGACAGCTTCCGTTAAAAATGCGGCTGTAACACCATACTCATTTTGATATCCTTTTCCCCAACCATTGGAACCATACGCCCATTCTCCAGAATTAAATCCGGAAATCTGTCCGTGAAGAATTTGTTGCAGGACTAATGCGCCCAATAGTGCACCAATTAATTGTGCAACAATGTAAATGACCGCGTCTTTAACTGAAATTTTTCCGGCGACTAAAACACCTATTGTTACAGCAGGATTAATATGGCATCCACTTATACCTCCAATTGCATAAGCAAAAACAACGACGGAGAGACCAAATGCAAGAGCAATTCCCAATAGTCCTAAGCCAGACAATCCGCCTAATGTTGTAGCGCCTGCAACAGCAGCAGCTCCACAACCAAATAGCACCAAACCGAAAGTTCCAATCAGCTCAGCAACAAATTTTGTAGAAGATTTTATTTCCATTTCTTTAAATTATAATATATTCAAAAAACGTGAAAAATATTGATTTAATTAAATAATGGATCATTAAATTAAAGTAAATATATAGCTACAAATATAATTGTAACAAAATCCAGTTTTAGGAAATAAGTCATAGTGAAGTAACTAAATCAATTCTTTGAAGTTTTTAATATTATTTTTATGTAACTTCATTATTAATAAATTGTTAAGGACTTGAAATCTCTATATTCATATTTGGTCGCAGGCTTACTTTCGCTACTGTTTATATTGATACAGAAGTCACAGTCGTATGCCCAAGAGCATCAAGTTAATTTCTACAATGCTCCGTTTTTCTTTTCATTAGATTCGACATTCTTAGTTGATTTCCCTTCTGAAGTTGACGAACATCATGTGTTTGATTTTTATAAAAAAATTGAACAAAGTAAAGATTCCTCGATTATCAACTCCTTGTTAGCGTATAAGAAAAAATACAATCTAAACGACTGGATATATTATCAACTGATTCGTCAAACGGCGCAAGAAATAAGTCCAAAACAGGATAATTATAGTCGCTATACCCTATACAAATGGTACTTGATGTGCAAATCGGGTTATGATGCCCGTCTAGCTGTCGGTAACAACCAAATTATATTTTATATAAAAAACAATGAAGATATCGCTGATATTCCATTTTTTTCCATTGACGGCAATCAGTATACTTGTTTGAACTATCACGATTATGGAAAACTATTTCAACGTAATGGTGTTTATAAACCTGTTGATTTGAAAATAAATGAAGCGGTCAATGACTTTAGCTATAAGGTGACACAAATGCCAGATTTTAATCCGCATAACTATGTGGATAAAAAAATAAATTTCCAATACAATGAACGATTGTACCATTTCAAAGTGAAGATTAATAAAGATGTCAATAAGATATTCGCCAATTATCCTGGGGTCAACTTCGAGACTTATTTTAATATTCCACTCAGTCGCGAAACGTATCAGACTTTAATTCCTGTACTAAAAGAAAATATTAAGAAAATGGATACGATTAAAGGGGTCGATTATTTAATGCGATTCACACGTTACGCATTCCTTTATGAAAATGATGATGCTAATTTTGGTAAAGAGAAAAGATTATCCCCGGAGGAAACGCTAAACCATGCATATAGCGATTGCGATGATCGAGCTGCACTATTTTTTTATTTAGTTAAGGAAATCTATAATCTCCCCATGATCACTCTGTTGTTTCCTACTCATATCACCATGGCGGTTCAATTTGATAAACCAATTGGTGATGCCATCTTGTATAATGGTAAATACTATTCGCTATGCGAACCCACTCCTCAGAGTCAGAATTTGGAAATAGGGCAAATGTCTGATAAATTAAAAAATGAATCGTATCAGGTCGTATACCATTACGAGCCAAAGTAGGCGACTGTAAATAAGTAAATTACAAAAAAAAATCCTGCGCAAGGCAGGATTTTTTTTGTATTGAAGATCTATTTGACTTGACCTGGAGTTGTGTAAGGTAAGTTTTGAGGATCATAGTGAGCCCATCCTTTCGTCCAGTCCGTAGTTCCAAAAGCGCCTTTGTAAGCTACTTTCTCAAAGAATGAACCACTTACTTTGGCATTCGTAAATAACGCTCCTGTAGCAGCTGCTGAACCGGATGATAAGGTGAAATCTGGATCTGCAGGAGTACTTGAAATATCTTTACCATAATTATACGGTGCAACGAATAAAGATGATGCAAATTTGGTATTATCAAATACATTACCCGCACGTAACAAAGTATTAACTGCAGCAGAATTAGTCGTCGAGCTTACTTTTAGATCGATATCTTTTGATCCATACACCAAGTTATTTGCAAAAACTGCGGAACCTGTTAAAAAGTTATTAGAAGTGGTATTTGCAGTTACAACTTTTGTATCGTCAATATATAATCCAGCAAATGGAAATCCAGAAATTACTGAATTCAAAATACTAATTGATGAATTACGGCGAATTTGTGCTCCATGCTGATAGTTTCCAATAGCCGATTCGCCAGCTTTTTTGATTGGACCTAAGATCGTCACATTTGAAAATACGGCTGAAGTTTTAGGTGTTTGATCGGTACCTGTTGAATTATTGTCTGACTCAAATCCATTTGAACCAGATTGATCTGCCATCGTAGATGCTCTTTGTGCCAACGCAAATTGAACATTACCAGCATATCCAAAATCGGTATCAAAATCGTCATCCCAAGTCGCTACAGCCAATAAGTGTTTCGCATTTACCGTACCACCAAACCACTCAAAAGCATCATCACCTGAGCGATAGATCTGAATATAATCCAGTGTAGTACCATTTCCAACCCCAGCTAATGTCAATCCATTAATTTCATTATCTGCTGAATACTCAATACCTGCATATTCAATACGTACATATTTCAATACGCCAGAGTTATCTGCTGCATCGGTACCGCCGTAGTAGATGTAATTTTTAGCATCTTTATCTTTAGGTCCTTCTAAACCACCTTCGATCATAACATCGTTTCCTTGGTTTACTGGAGCTTTACCCAAAAGAATAACACCACCCCAATCACCGCGAGTTCTAGCACCTGCAGGTAAAGCTGATGTAAATACAATTGGCTTATCAACTGTTCCTGTAGCATTTATTTTTGAACCTCTTGTAATCGTCAGAGTTGCTTTTGTAGCTTTATCTCCTTTAATAATTGTTCCGGGTTCAATCGTCAATGTAGCACCATTAGATACAAATACGAATCCTTTTAATAAATAGATCTTATTAGCAGACCAAGTTGTGTTTGCCGTAATCTCCCCAGTAACCACTACCACATCTTTATCCGTTGGATTTGTCGGTGTTTCGGTATTGTCACCGTCATCTGTAATCTTGGTTTCTTTACATGCGCCAGCAAATAATAAGGCTGCTAGTGATAAGAATAAAAATCTTTTTTTCATTTTTTAAGTTTTTAAAAATCTTGTTACAAAAAAATAGTTTTGTTATGTCTTTATATTTAAAGTAATATTAAGTTTATATTATCTTTTAGAAGGTGTAATTAAATGATAATGAAACATTTGCACCGGGCTTATATTTAAACCAAGTTTCGTTATCAATATTTCTCACTTTATTATCAAAGTATACATCGATCGGGTTGTTTAAAATATCGCTGGCATTCAGCTTCACCTCGCCTTTATTTTTCATCACTTTGTATCCGACTTGAAAATCTAACACATTACGCGGCGCTTCCCATGCACTTGCAAAAGTTTGGCCTCCAGGCTGGATGATACGTTTTCCAATGCGGTTATATAGGATATTCAGATTCAATTTATTGTCGATAGCCGTATGCTGTAAACCGGCGTTGATCACGTACGGAGACTGACCAACCATTGGTCTTGTTTTTTCTAAGTAAAGCTGATCATCGGCATTTGTAATTTCTGAATGAACATATGTCAAGTTTAAGTAAGCCGTCGTATTTTTAAAGAATGATTGCTCGTTTACAAAATCTAATCGTTTACGTACCTCTAATTCTGCTCCATAAATATTTGCTTTTGGTGTATTTCCAAAGCTGATATCAGGTGTAGAGGTAACGTCATAACGTCTTGGCTCGATAGCATTAGTAAATTGTTTGTAAAAAGCAGATATCGATAATATCTCACCTGCAGAAGGATAGATTTCATAACGTAAATCTGCATTATTGATGGATGCTCGCTTTAAATTAGGATTACCAGTAATCATTCCTAATTGTTCGAAATCATAAAACTTAAATGATGCTAACTCTCTTAACTCTGGTCTCGCTAGCGTACGGTAATAAGATGCTCTGAAATTTGACTTAGGTGTCAATCCGTATGTAAAATTAACAGATGGTAAAAAGTCTAATTTCGTATCATCGACATCACTAACCATCTTCATGGCATCGACGTCAAGGGCATCAATTTTTACGTTATAATTTTCGACTCTAAGACCGTAAACTACTCTAAATTTATCATTGAATTTTTGATCAAGCATTGCGTAGCCGAAAGTAGTCAGTGAGCTACCGGTATACTTGTCACCATTCATCATGATCTCTTTGAATTTAAAATAATTTTTATCAATGTTTTCCTTAGAAAATATTTGGTCAGCAGGCAATTGTGTTACCGTATTGATCAAATCCACATCATTTAAAACGTCGCCATTCAATTCTAACCCAATAAAGCGTGCATCAAAATTTCTTTTTCTATAATTGGTTCCTGCACCAACTTTTAAAGTGGAAGGTGTAGAAAGAAATGTCATTGGCAAATTATAGCTGGCTTCCCCAGAATAAATATTTTCATTTAGCTTGGCAAATAATCTCGCATTTTGCTTCCCGATTGAACTAATATTAGCTGCGTATGGTACTGATGGATCATTGGCCGATTCCATCGGTCTTACATAATTAAGTTTAACTTGGTTGGGCTGATCATTTAAGATATTGCTCCAAGATGCAGTCCATTTTATTTTGTCATTCCGATCACTTAAAACATGCTCCCCATCAAGTGTTGATTTTAACAAAGATTTTTGCATGATATCATATGCGGAGAATTTGACATCATAGGAAGATCCAAGGTCGGTACCTCTTCTATCCGTGTAGGTGTTGTCATAATTTCTATTGTAAAGATTTTTCCATGTGATCTTACTTTTTCCATAAGTATATCCAAAGTTGGCTAAAGCACCTAAATTGGTCGAGAACTTATATTGATCGTCTGTATAATCATATTGATGCCATTGACGCTTAACATTGGGCAAGATATTTTGCGAATTTCTGTAGGTCACAGAAAATAATGCACCAAAGCGATTGCTGTTTTCAAATTGTTTTACTTTACCTAAAGAAAACTGATAGTTTTGTGAAGGTAATGCCGTTTTATTTTTCACAGTAAGATCATTCGGTAATGATTTTAATGCTAATCTATTTTCTTTACTTGATAGTCCATCCTTATATTGTTCTCTAGAATACATATTCGTAGCCAGATTACTTGATCCATCATCAAAACCTAAATAGTTTTGTAGGTTCTTCTTTGTTTGTAAGAAATCTTTGAATGTAGAAGCTGTATTATATCCATACCCTAAACCAAAGGAAACAAAGTTTTGATCTGGAATATCTTTTGTTGTGATCTGTACTGCTCCACCGGCAAAATCTGCTGGTAAATCTGGAGTTGCAGTTTTAGAAATCGTGATTTTATCAATTAAATTTGAAGGGATGATATCAAATGAAAATGCACGACGATTGGCTTCCGTACTTGGCAATACAGTGCCATCCATCATTGAGACATTGTAACGGTCACTTAAACCGCGGACTACTACAAATTTATTGTCTTGGATAGTCGCCCCACTCACCCTACGAATAGCTTCCGATGTATTTTTATCCGGTGATCTTCTGATTTGTTCACTTGAAATCCCATCGGATATGAGTGCACTATTTTTCTGCTGTGCATATAAAGCGCCAATGGATTCTTTTTTATAAGATCCTGTCACCACAACTTGATCTAGCAATTGACCTTCAGAATTATCCAATACAACATCTAAATTTGTAATTTCATCTGCTTTAATTTCTACATCTGTAATTTGCTTTGTAGCATAACCGATGAAAGCATACTCTACTGTATACTTACCCACTGACAATCCAGGAATATTATACTTACCTGAAACATCCGAACTAGCAGCTCTTGCTGTCCCCATAATGCGGACAGTTACTCCAGTGATTGTCTCTCCATTTTTACTGTTCGTAATAGATCCTATTAACTTTCCACTACCTTGTGCAAAAACAGCTGTCGCTATTACCAATAA
This sequence comes from Sphingobacterium sp. UBA6320, assembly GCF_002440335.1. Taxonomy (NCBI): domain Bacteria; kingdom Pseudomonadati; phylum Bacteroidota; class Sphingobacteriia; order Sphingobacteriales; family Sphingobacteriaceae; genus Sphingobacterium; species Sphingobacterium sp. UBA6320. The sequence goes on from NZ_DJTA01000007.1 coordinate 71,000, forward strand.
AATCAGTGTGGCAACAAATTTCTTAAGTGTTAATTGTGGTTTCAATTTATTTGTTTTTTTGTTTCTGCAAATCTATTACCATGATATTACGTGTACATTACCTTAACATTACTATTACATTAGTGACAGATTAAAAAATTGTTAACAGCATCGTTTTCACCTACTATACATGTTTTACTGTGTTAACAATTGATTAACAAGGAAAATGTTAAGTGCGAACGGACTTAATAATTAATACATATGTGATGTAATAATCTCATAACAATTCGAATTATGTGCAGGAATTAAGTTAAATTTAGCTTTTGAAAGAATGATGATACTATGCACAAAAATCCAATGATAGCAACACAAGAACTTTCCTTCCAATATAAAGGAGGTACTCGGATAAAGTTTCCATCTGTTGAAATTCAAAAAGGGCAGCATACCCTTCTTCTGGGAAACTCAGGAACTGGTAAAACAACATTGCTCAATCTCTTGGGCGGACTATCGAAACCAACTGAAGGAAAGGTATGGATCAATCAGAATGATATCTATCAATTTGGCACATCGGAACTCGATCAATTTAGATCGCAACATATCGGTTTTATCTTTCAAGAAGCGCATCTTTTGAAAAATTTGACTATTCTTGAAAATATACAGCTTGCACAATCGCTTGCTAAGAAAAAGGTGAATAAAAGTGAAATTGTAAGTGTATTGCACAAACTTCAATTATCTGAAAAGGCTCATGCCTATCCAAATGAATTGAGTAGAGGACAATTGCAGCGTGCAGCTATTGCTCGTGCTGTCATTAATAAACCTTTACTTTTGATTGCTGATGAACCCACCGCTTCTCTTGATGATCAAAATACGGATCGGGTTTTAGCTTTACTCATGGAAATCGCCGATCAGCAAGGTGCAACGCTACTGATTGCTACTCATGATAAAAGAATCAAAAATAGTTTTTCGAACACCTACGATTTAAACACCATAAATCCTAACAATAACTAGCATGAATACTCTTCAAATAGTTTGGAAAAATATCAGCAAACAGACTGGATCGACTATCCTCAGTATTTTACTCACTGCCTTCGGTGTGGCCATACTTTGTGTACTTTCTATAACAAGTGAAAGTTTTGAAAAACAACTTGAAAATAATAGTAAAAATATTGATCTCGTAATTGGTGCAAAGGGAAGCCCATTACAACTGATATTATCTAGTGTTTATCACATTGACAACCCTACAGGAAATATCCCATTGGCGGAAGCTGAAAAATTGCAAAATAATCCATTAATAAAATTAGCTGTACCGGTATCATTGGGCGACAATTATAGAGGCCATCGCATCGTGGGTACAGATTCTAGTTTCCTAACCTTGTATGAAACCAAAGTTCAACAGGGAAAGTTATTTCAAAAAAATTACGAGGTAGTTATAGGAACTGATGTTGCACATAAACAAAAGCTTAAAATTGGTGATCATATTCATAGCTCACATGGGCTCAGTAAAGGTGGCCATAGTCATGACGATCATCCTTTTACAGTGGTAGGAATATTGGCCCACAATAATAATATTACAGATAATCTCATCTTGACCAGTTTGAGTAGTGTGTGGGATGTGCATGGCATAGCACATGATGAACATCATGAAGAGTTGACTACGGAAGAATTGCAAGCGAAAGAGGATCTTGCAGAAACTCGGGATGCATATCTACATCACCACGGTGAGGCGACAGACGAAGAGCATGATCATGCACATGAAGATGATCAATCTGCTGATTCGGATAGGGTAGTCAAATCTATCGGTGCCGATATGATACATTCTTCTGGTCTTGAAATTACAGCATTATTGGTTCAATACCAATCTCCGGCAGCGATAGCTGTATTGCCTAAATTTATTGCTCAAAATACACAAATGCAAGCTGCTTCACCTGCGATTGAGAGTGCTCGTTTATTTTCATTATTGGGTGTTGGTATTGATTCATTGCAGATCTTGGCCTATATCATCATGGCTATTGCGGGGTTAAGTGTATTTATAAGTCTGTACAATGCATTAAAGCAGCGGAAATATGATTTAGCGATCATGCGTACCTTAGGTGCTTCCAAACTTAAGCTTTTCACATTGGTGATTTTTGAGGGAATGGTGATTACTATAATCGGTGGATTTCTAGGATTGATATTTGCACATATCGCGCTTTACTATATCAGCCTACAAACGAGCCAGAGTGCTGATTTTATCCATGCATTTAAACTCAATCCTGTTGAACTGATTTTCGTTTTACTAGCTTGTATCATTGGTATTATTTCTGCTTTAATTCCAGCAATCAAAGCTTATAAAACAACAATATCACATATTTTATCGGGTAATTAATAGACATTGAAATCTTCATGGGCAGAAGTAATCCATAATTGCGATAAAGATTTTGCTCATGATCGCCTAATCGCTTTTTAACATCACACTGAATGTAACATGGTTTTTCATATTTGAAAATTACAGTTCACATTCATAAATATTATTCTAAATGAAAAAAACATTAGTATTCTTAAGTTTACTTTTCTCCTTTTGTTTGACGGTAAATGCACAAATAGGTCGTGATCCCAATACGCCTGACCATACCCCAATGATGAATAAGACCTGGGAAGCGATTGATAAAATGGCTTATAAGGTGTCTTATAATGGAAGTAAGAAAATCTACACCCCTTTCTACCCTACAGAATTAAAGGCTTTAGAAAATAAAACGGTTGAAATGCCCGGATATATGGTTCCATTAACCAGTGGCAGAACGCATAAAAACTTTATGATTTCGGTATTACCTGTAGCACAATGTATGTTTTGTGGATCAAACGGTATTCCACCCATGGTCGAAGTATTCTTAAAGGGCGATGCCATAAAATTTACTGAAGAACCAATCAAACTAAAAGGCAGAATGGTTTTTAATAAAGATCCACTTAAAGGAAATTCGGAAATTATGATTGTAGATGCAGTCCTGATCAAATAAAATAAGCCGCTAATAGCGGCTTATTTTATTTGATACATGTAATTACATGATCTATCTGTTCAGCAAAGAAACTTCAACGCAAGAGGTCATAGCAGCGGTCTCAGTTCTCAACCGAGCATGTCCTAATGAAATTGGTTGATAACCTAAGGTCAGTGCTTGATCTATTTCTGTGGTAGAAAAATCACCTTCTGGACCAATCAGTAAGATATATTGTTCTTTGGGCTGCAAGACTTGATTTAAAAATTGTTTTTCACCATCAACACAATGAGCTATTACTTTTGTAGCAAGATTGGATTCTTGTTTCTTACAAAACTGCGAGAACGTAATTGCAGGATTTAATTTAGGAATATAAGCTTTCAGTGATTGTTTCATCGCCGCTATGATCACCTTATTTAATCGATCCAATTTAACTTCTTTTCGTTCTGAATGCTCACAAATGATAGGCGTGATCTCTTGGATACCAATTTCTGTAGCTTTTTCTAAAAACCATTCAAAACGATCAATATTTTTTGTTGGCGCCACTGCAATATGCAAGTGATAAGAAGACTCGTGATAGTTTTCCTGTACTTTCAATATGGTCAGAACAGTTCTTTTGGGATGAGGGTCTAAAATTTCAGCTTCATACAATCCTCCTCTTCCGTCAATTAAGTGAACCATATCTCCAGCTTGAAGTCGAAGTACGCGAATGGCATGCTTACTTTCTTCTTCGCTTAAAATAAAGTTTTTAAAATCTGGTCTAATCTCTTCTGTAAAAAAAAGCTGCATAATCTCTAATTATCTTGGTCATCATCCATAGACTCGACCAATTCTAATTTAACAAATTCTATATTCTGCTGTGTTTTACGAATGATCGTAAAGGTATAACCGAATACTTCTTTATACTCTCCTACTTCAGGAATTTTATCAAACATATCACTGACCAAGCCAGATACAGTATCATAATCTTGGCTCTCTGGTAATTCTAAAGGTAAAAATTCATTTACATCATGAATACTTGCTCCAGCATCAACCATATACTCGGTTTCGGATATACGCTCTACTACTGGGGTTTCTTCATCGTATTCATCTTGAATCTCACCGACTAATTCCTCTACGATATCTTCTAAAGTGACCATACCTGCAGTACCACCAAACTCATCCAATACAATGGCCAACTGAATTCGTTTCAATTGAAATTCAGCCATCAAATCGTTTATTTTTTTTGTTTCAGGGATAAAGTAAGGTTTTCGCATGATCTCTTTCAATACGACTTCTTTCCCTTTCATGACGATAGGTAAAATATCTTTGGTATGTACGATACCTACAATCTGATCAATACTGTCTGCGTAGATAGGTATACGAGAATATCCTTGTTCAGTTACTGTTGTGATAAAGTCTAAGGCAACACAGTCTTCCTCCACAGCAACAATTTTCGTCCTCGGAACCATGATATTCTTCACGATCCGTTCATTAAAATCGAAAACATTTTTAATTAATTCGTGCTCAGAAGTATCTAATGCACCACTTTCTTTACCTTTATCCAATAAATACTGTAATTCTTCAGAAGAGTGAGAAGATTCACTTGGATGAGGCTGAACACCGATTAGTTTTAACAGAAAATTAGCAAATCCATTGAAAACATATATTAAAGGCATTAATAACCAATAAAATATACGTAAAGGGATCGCTACTTTCATGGTCGTAGCTACAGGCTTTTGAATGGCAATTGATTTAGGTGCTAACTCGCCCAATACGACATGTAAAAATGTGATGGTTCCAAATGCTAGCGCAAACCCAGTCCATTTAGCCCAACTTTGAGTGGTGTCTACCTGAAAAAATGAAAACACATTGGACACAATTTCGGTCATCACGGCCTCACCTTTCCATCCTAATCCTAGAGATGCCAAAGTAATACCTAACTGTGTTGCAGCTAGGTATTTATCCAAATGTTCCGTAATATTTTTTGCAATTTTAGCAACATTGCTCCCTGATTTTGCTTGGAGCTCAATCTGGGAAGCTCTTACTTTAACTATGGCAAATTCTGCGGCGACAAAAAAACCATTTGCAATTACTAAAAATATTGTCCAAAAAATATCGAGGGCCATTATGGGGGTTATTTATTACCGAATTCTTTATTGTACAATTCTATACTATCCAATAGAATTTGTTGTGCGACTTCGCGTCCTTGGACACCTTCCACAACAACATTTTTCTTTTCTAATGCTTTATAACTTTCGAAAAATTGAACAATTTCTTTCATACTATGTGGAGAAAGCTGTTCGATATCTGTAATATAGTTATACACTGGATCATTTTTGGCAACAGCAATGATTTTATCATCTTGTTCGCCACCATCAACCATGTTCATCACACCGATAATTTGTGCTTCAACCAATGTCAAAGGCAGAATATCAACAGAACAGATTACTAAGATGTCTAATGGATCTTTATCATCACAATAAGTTTGTGGGATAAAACCATAATTGGCAGGATAAACTACTGAAGAACTTAAAACACGGTCCAATAATAAAAGACCTGTTTCTTTATCCAATTCGTATTTTCCTTTTGAACCGTTTGAAATTTCAATAATTGCATTTACCGAATTTGGCACATTCGTACCAGGAGATACTTTATGCCAAGGATTTTGTGTACTCATTTGTTTACTGTATATTTTGTTTGTTTTTATTTGCTTTCATCTTACGTTTGATCAAGGCAATGCCTATTGGTAAAAAGGCAACTGCAATTAATCCTACAATAATATATTCTACATAATTAATAATCCAAGGGAATTCTATTCCTAAGAAATAACCCGATAAGGTTAGTAATAATACCCAAAGCAATGCTCCAGATATATTAAAAATCACAAATTTCTTAAAATCTAATTTGACTACCCCTGCAAAAATTGGGGCAAATGTACGTACTATTGGTACAAATCGACCAATAATAAGAGCTGTCCCACCATATTTATGGTAAAATTCTTCAGCCATTATAACGTACTTACGTTTAAAGATCAGACTATCCTTTCGTTTAAAAAGCATAGGACCAGCTCGATAGCCAAACCAATATCCCGCAAAATTTCCGAGCACACCGGCTCCAATTAAGCCTGCACAAAGCGTGACGATATCAACCTGAATTTTATTTAATGCACAAAAAAGTCCCGCTAAAAATAACAAATAATCTCCCGGTAAAAAGAAACCAAAAAATAATCCCGTTTCAGCAAATACAATGAGTAGAACCAAATAAAAACCGCCAGAGCTCAATAATTCCTCTGGGTTCAATAATTGTTGAAAAGACAACAAAAGATCTTGCATAATTTCTTTTTTACGTTTTCACTTATTCTGTGAAAAAAATCATCCTAATATAATTACAATCGATGACTTTTTATATAGACATATATATTCTATATAAGATTGCAAAGATATAATATATTATAGTCTTTTTTTATATTAATATTTAAAATACTACTTAAGAAAAGGATCTTTTCGCTTAATTATCAGTTGTAACATTGATAATTGATTCTTTTATTGCCTCTGCAATTTCGGTAAATTCTTCATGAGTAAGCGACAATCTAGGTTGAGAAAAATTTAGATCTGCGACATGATTGAGAGGGACTAAATGTATATGTGCATGTGCTACTTCTAATCCAATAACGGCTATACCAATCTTTTTACATGGAAAGACACGTTCAATACCTTGAGCCACAATTTTTGAAAAAACCCATAGAGCCATGTATTCTTCATCATTAATATCAAAGATGTAGTCAGTTTCACGTTTTGGAATAACCAAAACATGACCTTTTGTCAAAGGGCTCACATCTAAAAATGCTAAAAAATCATTACTCTCCGCTACTTTATAAGCAGAAATTTCTCCCGACACTATTTTTGAAAAAATTGTAGACATATACCAATTGTTTATAAACCAAATATAAAAAAAGGCTGCTTGTAATGCAACCTTTAAATTGTGAGATAACGTTTTAATAATATGCGGTTATGGCAAAACCGCACATAACCGTCATATTTTATCTTGAAATATCGATAATTTCAAATTCGATTTGACCTGCTGGAACATCTATAACGGCTACGTCACCTTTAGATTTACCCAGTAAACCTTTGGCAATCGGAGATTTAACAGAGATCTTACCTAACTTCATATCTGCTTCAGTTTCAGATACCAACTGGTAAGTCATTTCAGCGCCATTTTTCTTGTTTTTAATCTTTACAATAGAAAGTGCTAACACTTTTGATGTATCTAATTTTGACTCATCAATCAATCGAGCTCCGGCTAATGTGTTTTCCAAGTTCGCGATTTTCGCTTCATGTAAACCCTGCGCTTCTTTTGCTGCATCATATTCTGCATTCTCAGATAAATCGCCTTTGTCTCGAGCTTCTGCTATAGCATTTGAGATCAGGCTTCTTCCTTCAGTTTTAAGATAGTGCAACTCGTCCTTGAGTTTTTGTAATCCCTCTGCGGTGTAATAAGTTACTTCTGCCATAATTATTATTATTTATTTTTATCTTATTTTTTCAAAATGAAACAAGACCATGTTATCCTTGTCAGATAACATGGTCTCGTTTGATGTAATACGAAGGTAAGAATTGTTTTTAACAAAACAAATTCTAACTTATTAATTCAGATCAATTCTCTTCATCATCGACAAACCGATAACCTAACCCTCTAACAGTCTGCAAGTAATGAGGTTTGTCTGGATTTTTCTCAATCTTTTTCCTTAGTCGTACGACGTGCATATCCAATGTACGGGTATTGACATTAGAACTATATCCCCACACCACTTCCATTAATTCTTCACGTGTTATTTCTTTGCCTACATTTTGTAAAAAATGCAATAAAATTCTATTTTCTAAAATTGTCAATTCAATCTTTCTACCATCTCTTATTAATGAGTGGATATTGGGTTGATGCTCGGTTTTACCAAAATGGTACACTTCAGGTGTATTTTTGGGCAGAAAGAAACGAACTTTATTTTCTATCATAGCGATCAATACATCCATATTGAAAGGTTTACTGATATAATCGGTGACCCCAAAGCTATAAGCTTCAATTTTATCAATATCCTGAGATTTGGCGGTCATCATGATGACTATGTTTTCAAATCCTGCTTTTCGAATACTTTCACAAATTTCATTACCTTCTTTGCCTGGTAACATCCAATCTAATAATACAACATCTGGTCTTTTTTCTAAAATCAACTTTTCAGCCTCATTTCCATCCCCCGTTTGAACAACATTGTATCCTTCCGTTTCTAATCTGTGACGAACTAAAAAGCGTAGATTTTCATCATCTTCAATAACAGCTACAGTTATTTCTTTGCTCATAATTAATTATATTTTAAACTGAAAAAATGAGTGTAAAGGTAGTTCCTTTACCTACTTCACTTTTTACAGAAATTTCTCCTCCCATAAATTCTGTTATCTCTTTACAAAAGGCTAAACCTAAACCAATACTTCCTTGTTGATTGTATTGACTCTTTATGCGATAGAATTTCTTAAATATATTTGAAAACTCACTTTTATTTATGCCGATTCCTTCGTCCCTAAAGATAATAACAAAATTCTTTTTATTTTGTTGTATTTTAATATCTAATATTTTTCGTTTTTGATCAGAATATTTATAAGCATTATCGATCAAATTTTGAAACACACTGGTCAATAAAACGGGGTCTGCTAGCAAACTTGATTTGACATTAATTTCCTTTGAAATTTTGAAATCAGCATGTTTTAACTGTGTAGAAGCGACAATATTATCAACAAAAGAATTTAAATCAATTTCTTCTTTTTTAAACTTAATCGTCTTATTTTCAATTTGACTAAAAGACAACAACTTATTCATCAAATTATTCAATCGATCAGATTCCTGATCTAATATGTTACCATACATAATACGCTCCTCATCGGATAAATATTGTGCACTTTTAATGTTATTACCTGCGATCTTAATGACACTGACTGGTGTTTTGAATTCATGTGTCAAATTATTAATAAAATCGTATTGTAGCTTGAATAACCTTCCATTAATTTCTAAATTTCGATAAATTAAGTATAAAATAACAAGCAGGATTAAATAAACAAGTGAGATACCTAGTACAATAGGAAAAAAACTTCGGTTTACTTCTTTTGAAATAAAGGACTCACCCGAATGGAATAATAATTTGTAATCTGCCAAAGCGCCTGGTAAAGGCATTTCGGTCACATACTCTTTAATATCTGAAGTAATTGGTGCTCTCACAATAGGAACTACTTCAATGCGTTCATATAAATTTGGATAGATATTTTTGACCTCTAGTAAGGTGGGATCCACATTAAAAACAAACATATCCTGTTCATAATTTACAATATGATCTAATTTTGTATCCATAATATCTTTATATACCAACAAATCATTGATTCGTGGAATATTAAGATAGGTAATTCTTCCAGGTTGAGTAGCATAAAAAACTCTTAGGATATCGCGATCTGTCAACTTGGAGCTAGACTGTAATTTGTCAATATAACTGGCTATTTTGATTCCCATACTATTCAACTCATCATTGAATGGCCCCATCTCTTCGCGCTTGGTAATATATCTTTTATTTAAGCCTCGATTGTTTATGGTAAATATGGATAAGGTTTTGGGTCTAATATTTAATCCATTGATCGAAAAACCTGCCAAAGCATTGACATCATTACTAAATAGCATATCATAGAATGCTATTTCTTTGACAAAGGGATAGGAGCTTAAGACGCTATAAGCATATTTACCGGCTTCCAGAGAATCGAGATATCCCTGATAAAAAGAAACTTCAGGAACACGATTTTGAAAAAAATCATTGAAAGGTACTAATGTCAAATCAAAGACTTCTGATTTGCGATTGGTAAATTCATTATCAACATGATTAATCGTATAATTACGAGCGGCAAAAACAACAACAAAATAGAGTAAGGTAACAAAGGCGAAAAAAACAAAAAGTAACCCAAAATTCTTACGATAATTATAACTTGTTTCTCTCATCACCCACTATTTACCGATGTATTTATCCAAAAACTTTTCTAATTCTTGATAATATTGAATTATATTCTCTTCCTTTTTAAATGTTCTACCTTCTTCTTCTTTTAAAAGATATTGAACAGGAATATTATTATTTTTCAATTTTTGAACAAATTGATTGGCATCTGTCACTGAGCTAAACCTATCTTTACCTCCTTGTGCCAACAATACGGGTATCTTCACGCGATTGGAGTGAAATACAGGAGATATTTGCTTAAACATACCGGATTCCCTTACAGGATTACCAATGATTTGATAATACTTTTGTAAGTAAGGTTTTACATATGGAGGAATATCTCTAAAATAAGTAAATAGGTTTGTAAAGCCGGAGTACGATACTGCACAGGCATACATATCGGAGTTGAAGCAGGCTGCATGTAATGCAGAATATCCACCAAAACCTTTCCCAACGATAGCAATTCTATCTTTATCGGCGATTCCTTCGCGGATCAACCATTTCACTCCGTCGGTTATATCATCTTGGATCTTACCTCCCCATTCTTTAAATCCAGCTGACCAAAATTCTTTTCCAAAACCTATTGAACCTCGATAATTCATTTGAAACACGACATACCCTCGATTAGCTAAAAATTGTGCTTCATGATCAAAACCCCAAACTTCTCGTTGATTGGGTCCGTCATGAGGAAGAACGACCATTGGAAGATTTTTTCGATCTTCATGTAATGGATAGGTAATAAATCCGGTAATGATCTTACCATCTCGTGCTTGATACTTTATAAATTCTGTCTGGGATAAATCACGATCTTTCAAATTGGGATTATTGTCAGTAAGCTTATGAAGATCATTATCCTGACAGTCGAAGTAATAAATCGCTCCTGGATTGGTATCCGTATAGGTTCGGATTATAATTTTATCAAATTGGGCATCGACATCAATAACATCAAATTCTGAACCTTTGGTTTTTTCAGATATCTTTTTAAAAATTTGCGCAACTTTTTCATTGAAAAAATATCGTTTCTTTTTTGACACAGTATAAGATGCATAGTTCATCTCATTCGTGTAATGGGAATAGTCCCCCCAATCTAAGTCAACTTCCTTATTGCTAAATATTTCATGTACTTCTCTTTTTCCAACCAAATCATACTCTATCAATGAGAGCTTATCTCTGCCGATATTGGAGAGCGCATAAATATTTGTGGTTGAATTTTTCACAAACCCCATGGGTATAATAGTCGATCCAAAATCATTTTTTAGGACTTGATGGAAAGGTTGAAGATTATCTGCGCGATACATCAAGGACTCTTCTACACTGTCATTGGCCATGACCAGTCTTACTTGACCATCATTGGATATATACCAAGCATTGATGTTGCCTGGATTTTGTAAGATAACCTCAGATTTGCGTCCATCAATATATAATTTATGAAGATCAAAAGTAGAAGAATCACGATTGTTGATCGCTACAATAATGCCTTTATCGTATAATCTTGAAGGTTGCACCCAACGAAATTTTGCTTTCATAGGTTTTATTAAAGGTTGAAGCGCATCAGTAAGAATATTGACCGCATACAATCTTAAACTATCATTAGTAGCCTGCTCTATGGAGAAAATAATTTCTTCATTGTCCCCCCACACAAAACTATTGACATTCATATCGTTTTGATAGGTAAGCTGTTTTGAACTATCTCTATTGTTTAAATTTAATAAAAATATATTTTTGCAATGATTATCTAAACCTATATATGCTATAAAATTACCATCAGGAGAGATTTTAAAAGAAGTTTTTTCAGGAGTTGAGAAAAAACTTTCAATAGGTATTCGCTCTGTTCTATTTTCAGAACAGCTGATACCTAAAAGTGTGATAATTAATATTGAAAATATAATGTGTGCGCGCATAAACAATCTCATTCGTCAACTTAATCAAAGATTAAAATTAAATACCAATAACAAATCATGTGCAACCTTATTTTTACAAGAACATCTTGATTTTATTGTATTTCAATATAAATAATATATATTTCAATAAGGCAATTAAAGTTTATATTTTTGTCTTTATGTATTTATATAACATATCCATTATATCAGAAGAATCAGTACATCAGGAAATAGTTTCTTGGATTAAAGAAAATCTACTAGCAAACACGAGTTTCAATCCGCATTTTTTAGAAATGCTTCATTCTCCGCATGAAGGAATTACGTATTGTTTACAGATTCAGGTGCCTTCAGAGGAAGATATTGCTCGATTTCAGCAAGATCATTTAATCCATTTACAAAATGTAATCTTATCTAAGTATCAAGATAAAGCTTTCATTTTTGATAGTACGATGAAATATCTATAAAAAAGGAGAGATAATAACTATCGCTCCTTTTTTATATTTTCTTTAATCAGCTCCCACTTTGGATCATAACTAATTTTAGGCGTCATAAAATGCAACAAAACTAACCTTGAATAACGGAAGTTGAAGGGCGCAAAGATAATGATCGTTGCGAAAAGCACTAACATATAAGTCCAAGGGGATTCACTACCAGTAAGCACAGCAGTTGCGAGTGCAAAAGTGACGACTTCTGCTACTGACATGGCATAGCTCACATACATAGCTGCATAAAAATAACCTGGCTCTATTTCAAACGTCAAATTACAAACGGAACATACCTCTTTTGTCTTCTGTTTACTGAAACCATAAACAGATCCCTCAAACATATTTCCGACATGACATCTTGGACATTTTGAATGGATCAATGCATGAATTTTAGATGTTGGCATATAGATTTAGTTTAGAGAATTTTTTCTTGCGATTTATTCAGTTTTGAGGTGCGAAATTTTTTATACCATAATAAACCTAATCCAGCTGCAGCTAAATAAGGTATAACAAGTAAAAATAAAATGCCATCATTTAAGCCCTTTCCTTGTGTATTGCCATTCTGGGTCGAATTTTCGGCATTTAAAGAGCACATAGCACACTGAGCCTGTACTGAACTAAGAGGTGTTACAGTAATTGTACAAATCAAAAACAATGTAACTAGCAAATACTTAAACATTTTCATAATACAAAGATACTTAAAATACCGATGAGATCTAGTCTTTAAACTTTGAAAATTTCTCCCAAAACCCATCAGCCTGCAACGGAGCTTTCAATGTCATCATTTCTTTTTTGATTGGATGTATAAAAGTCAGTGATCTGGAATGTAAACATATACTTCCTTTTGAACTACCTCTAGGATAACCATATTTGTTATCTCCAACGATAGGACATCCCATGGTGGACAATTGTACTCGAATCTGGTGTGTACGTCCAGTCAAGGGTTCTACCATCAATAGGTGAAACCCATTCAGCTCGCCGATCAAAGAATAATCTAATTCGGCATAACTACTTTCTTTCACTTCTTTGTTGAACGCTTTAGTTACCATTTTTTCTCGATTCCGAACAAGCCAATTAATCAATTTTCCAGCGGGTTCCACTGGCCTTTGTCTGACCACAGCAAGATATGTTTTCTTTACCTGTCGATCTTTAAACAGTTTATTCATACGCTCTAGTGATTTACTTGTCTTGGCAAAAACAATTAATCCACTAACAGGTCTATCCAAACGATGGATAACGCCTAGAAAAGCCTCATTAGGTTTATGGTATTTATGTTTTAAATATTCCTTTACCATCTCTTCTAAAGACTTATCACCTGTATCATCTACTTGAACAATATCCCCTGCTCTTTTATTGATGGCAATGAGGTGATTATCCTCATATATAACATCTTTATCTGTAATATAATGCATTTAAATAAAATAAAATCCTTCTATAATCAGAATTTATAGACTAAGTGATTTGCTGATTATTAAAACAAAGATACAGCTAATCGGAATACCGAAAAAAAGTAAAGGACAATTTTACATGAAAATTGTCCTTTACTTTTTGTTAAAAATATAATATTCTATTGTATCGAATCTTTCAGTGCTTGCTGATTAGCCTTTTTTGTTTCTTTTTCTTTCTTTTTAAAGAAACCTCTTAGCAAAAAGTTACTTTGCAAAGCTTCCATATTCTGGTCCAATTTAGCTGTACTTGTATTTAAATTCCGTACGACCTCTCTGAGTTCATTGCCAACTGTAGGGTCGTTGATCAATGTACCGATAGCATTATCTTTATTATTTAATTTATTTGATGCGGCATTTAAGTTTGTCATCAAAGCATTAGCCGTTTGAGATACACCCTGTAACTGCGCTGCCGATGATCTTAAACTTGCGAATACTGCGGTATCCGTTGCCAAATCGTGTACTAAACCTTTTTTAGAATTTAATTTATCAGTCAATAAAACAAGATTTGAAGTCGCTGTATTTGCGCTCGCCATCACTTGACTGATCGAACGTAAGGATTGCTGTAAAGATGATACTAAAGCGGTATCGGTCAATAAAGAGCCAACCACTCCTCGACCTTCCACCAACCCGCGTGAAATCTCTACGAAATCTGTAGTAATTTTTGCCAGATTCTGATTATTTAACTGCAAAGTTTCCATCATTGCCTCCATATCAGCAGCTTTTGCCGAACGAAGAAAGTCGTTCGCTTCGATTGAAGGTGCATTTTGAGAACCACCCGATATCACAATAATCTTATTACCAATAAGACCGTCAGATCCCAATTTGGTAATGGCATCTTTACGGATATATTCAGCAGATTTTTCTTCGATCGTCATCACAACTTCGACATCTTGTAGATTCTTGAAATGAATATTTTTTATAATACCAACTTTAACACCTGAAAACCAAACATTACTTCCTACTTTCAAACCAGCGACATCAGGAAAAGATGTCGTAATTTCAAAGGTTTTTGTAAATTTCTTTTGCTGGCTACCCAGTATAAATATACCCGCAATCAGAATAGCTAACCCTATAAAAACAAATAGTCCAACTATCACTGCTCTCTTATTTTCTGCTTTGCTCATTTAATTAAACAATAAAATTATAATCATAAAACGCTTTAACTCGCGCATCATTTGTTTCAAATATTTCTTTAAAAGATCCCTGTCTCTCAAATTTCCCATCTAATAGCATTACAATGCGATCACCCACTGATCGCGCGCAAGCTAAATCATGTGTAATAATAATGGATGAGGTTTTATAACGCAGCTGGACTTCATTGATTAGACTATTGATATCTAAACAAGTGATCGGATCTAATCCCGCAGTAGGCTCATCGTACATCATAATATCTGGACGTAAGATCAATGTACGCGCGATACCAATTCTTTTTCGTTGACCTCCTGATAATTCTGAAGGCATTTGATTAATCGCTTGTGATAACCCTACACCCTCCAATACATCTTCTACTTCTTTATTAATTTCTGTTCTTGTCAGATTTCTTTTATTACGTATCAATGGAAATTCCAAGTTTTCCCGAACAGTCATACTGTCGTACAAAGCACTATTCTGAAATGAAAATCCAATTTTTAAACGTAGTTTCATCAGATCATGATCTCTTAAATCGTTGACCGAAATCCCTAAAACATTTATTGTTCCGTTATCTGGCTTCAATAAACCCGCAATAAGCTTAATCAGGACTGATTTACCTGTACCTGATCGTCCCAATACGACTAAGTTTTCTCCACGGTATAAATCTAGATCTACATTTTTCAAAACATGATTTTCACCAAATGATTTACTGACCCCACGTAGGGTAATAACAGCATCCTGATAATCAATATGTGTTTTAGCTTTTTCCATACCTAATTTATTATCGCTAAAATTTGTACAATAATAATCTCTTCAATAAAAACTAAGAACATAGAGGCAACAACCGCAGCATTAGCTGCTTTACCCACACCCTCTGTCCCTTTTGAGGAATAATATCCACAATAACAACTTACTGCTCCAATTGTAAAACCAAATACGACAGCTCTAAACACCATCGCCCATAAATCTTGATAGCCAATGGTTTCAAATACTTGCGTAAAGAAACTTAAAAAGCTTAAATCATCTTTGGATGCCAAACTCAGGTATCCACCTAGCAGCCCAATTCCTGCAACATAAAAAGTTAAAATAGGGATACTGATTGTTGTCGCGATGATGCGACTAACGATTAAGAATTTAAATGGATTGGTCCCCGATACCTCCATGGCATCAATCTGTTCGGTCACATTCATAGAGCTCAACTCTGCTCCTACCTGCGAACCGATTTTACCTGAAGCAATTAATGCTGTCACTAAAGGTGCTAAAGCACGTACGATCGCAATAGAAATCAAAGAAGGCAACCAAGAGGTAGCTCCGAACTCTTCCAATGAAGGACGTGACTGTTTTGTGAAAACAAACCCGACAATAAAGCCCGTTACACTAATCAAGGGCAAGGATTTCCAGCCTATCTCAAAACATTGCCGTATTATTTCCTTAAATTCATATGGTGGTGTAACAAGTTCGCGCCAAAATCGAAGTAAGAAACGATGAATATTTGCAAATTCAGTAAAAAATGATCGAAGTTTATTTAACATTAAAATAAATATTTCCTGTGTATAATAATTCTATAACACGAATGAAGGGATAAAGGTACAAAAAATAGGTAATTATTATCATCCCATAATCACTTACTTTGAGACTAAGCTTTCTTATAATCCTAGAAAACAACAAAATAATCTCCATAAAGTTTTGCCTTCATCAAAAAACATACCATGGATTAAACCATTTGCTAATTCAACCTGTCATACCTACAAAGATTCTATAATTTCACAATTTATAAAATTGAATTGTCATGAATAAAGTTAAACATATAAAACTAATCGCTATAGCAGTATTTACTATACTATTTTTTGCGATTCCAAAGTCATCCATAGCGCAACGTGGATACTCAAATTATAATAGTGGTGTATCTTTTCAAACATTTTATGATGAATTAGCCCCCTATGGTGATTGGGTAAACGATCGTACTTACGGCTATATATGGATTCCTGATGTAGGTCCTAATTTTCAACCTTATTCTACTAACGGATATTGGACTATGACTGAATATGGCAATACCTGGGTATCGAACTATTCTTGGGGTTGGGCACCATTCCACTATGGAAGATGGGAATACAATAACAATTATGGTTGGGCATGGATTCCAGATTATGAATGGGGACCTGCATGGGTAAATTGGAGAGAGGGATCTGGTTATTATGGCTGGGCACCTTTGGGAATAAATATCTCGATCAACCTACCTATGAATTTATGGGTATTTGTTGGATCATCTAATATTTATAGTAATAGATTAGATCGTTACTATGTACATCCTAGAAATTATAATAATTTTTATAATAATACGACAATTATCCACAACACGGTTATCATTAACAATAGAAACTATTATGGTGGTCCAAGAAGATCGGATATTGAAAGAAGTACAGGTAGACGTGTCCATGTAAGAAGTATCAACGATGCAGGAAGACCAGGAGCATCACGTGTGACTAGAAGTAGCGTTGATATGTACCGTCCAAATGTGGATCGTAACTCTAGAACAGATGCAAGACCAAGCCGAGTTGCTGAAGCTTCATCTCGTACAAGAAGCAACAATACGACCTTACAAAATAGAAATGATCGAGTGATCTCCACGAGAGATAACATGACCAGTACAAGAGGTAACCGCGAATTGTATATTGACAATAGTGGAAATGCGACCGTGAGATCAAGCACAGACTCAAACACAGGGAATAAAACAACTGAGCGTTCTAGAAATAATAGCAATACGGTGGATAGAACACAAAATGTAGACAGTCGTGTAAATAATAATGGAAATAACAGTAATAGTCGGACAAGAACGAATACAACTACTACAGGAAATACGAGAGAAAGAGTACCGTCAACTGAAAACAATAATACTTCAGTTCGTACTGAACGATCTTCAAGTAATCCTCCTGCTGTAGAACAATCGAGAACGGAACGTCCTGCTAGGGTACAAAATACTTCTGGAAGTGAAACTAGAAGTAGCAGAACTGCACCATCGAATACGACTGATCGTCCAGCTCGGGTACAAAACACTTCTGGAAGTGAAACTAGAAGTAGTAGAACTGCTCCGTCAAATAATACTGAACGTCCAGCGAGAGTGCAAAACACTTCTGGAAGTGAAACTAGAAGTAGTAGAACTGCTCCGTCAAATAATACTGAACGTCCAGCGAGAGTGCAATCTAACTCGGCAGAAAGAGGTTCTTCGAGTAGAGCTTCAACCAGCAATGTGGAAAGAAGTTCATCACAATCAGGCACAGCACGTAGCACAAATAGTGGTTCGCGCACCAGATAAACAAAAACAAGATTCGTTTAAAAGAGGTTTGGTATTGGATTATCAAACCTCTTTTTTATTCCCATAAACCATGGCGCAAAAGTTTCATTTTTCGAACAATTACCTTAAATTGATGTTAATTAGTAAATTTACATCATTATTTATTTAATAAAACGAGGCGAATGGCTCAACTTACATCTATACTAGATAACGATTTTTACAAGTTCACGATGCAATATGCTGTTGTCAAGCTCTTTCCCAAAGCAAAGGCTCGATATCAATTTATAAATCGTGGACAGCATAAATATCCCCCAGGATTTGATCAAAAATTAAGAGAAGCAATTGACGCAATGGCAAAATTAAAATTGACCAAAGCTGAAAAAACATTTTTTGCGCAAAACTGTCCCTACATCGATCCAACTTATTTTGACTTTTTACAAGGCTATCGGTATGATCCTGAAGAGATCACTATTATCCAGAATGGTGATGATTTAGAAGTTAAAATTGAGGGTTACTGGTATCGTACAATCCTGTGGGAAGTTCCTGTTATGTCTTTAATATGTGAGCTTTACTATGAAGTCACGGAACAGGAGCGCTTATCAGATGAACAGGTAATCACTGATGCTAGAAATAAAATTGAGAAATATAAAAAGTTGGCCATCACAATTGCAGATTTTGGTACAAGAAGACGACATTCGTATCATGTACATCAACTTGTTGTGGAAACTTTAAAAAAATATGGCGCCGGTACCTTCATCGGAACAAGTAACGTACACCTTGCTATGCAATATCAAACTAAACCAATCGGCACGCATGCGCATGAATGGTTTATGTTTCATGCTGCTAAATATGGATTCAAAATGGCAAATTTACTAGGCTTAGAGCATTGGGCAGATGTGTATCGAGGTGATTTAGGAATTGCATTATCCGATACCTATACAACAGAAGTATTCTTTAGACAATTTGACAAGAAACTTACGAAACTATTTGATGGGGTAAGACATGATAGTGGAGATCCCATAGAGTTTGCCGAGAAAATAATTTCACATTATGTCAATAAGGGAATCGATCCTTTATCAAAAACCATTATTTTTTCCGACGGATTAGATTATGAAAAAGTCGCTCATATTACACAATATTGCAAAGGAAAGATTGGGTATTCATTTGGAGTTGGAACAAATTTCACTAACGATGTGGGATTAAAACAAATGAACATCGTGATTAAGATGACTGAAACTCAGCCCGAGGATGATGAATGGACTCAGGTCATAAAACTATCTGATGAACCTAAAAAAAACACAGGCGACCCCGCTACCATCAAATTGGCAAAACAAATATTAATGATACATGACTAGAGATATATACGGCGAAGCCTTAAATGATTATTACCTCCACCAAAAAGAGATAGCTCCTCTACTTTTACATAGTAGTTATGGAGATATTGAAGAAATGCCAGTAGATATATTTTTTCGTGACCAAGAAGATATTCCTGAATTAGAATTTATCGCACTTTCTCTATGTGACGGTCGTGTTTTGGATGTTGGTGCTGGTGCCGGTTGTCACACCTTATATTTACAAGACAAAAATTTTGATGTTGAGGCTTTAGAAATATCGAATATTGCATGCCAAATCATGCAGCAACGGGGTGTTCAAAAAATTCATCATAACGACTTTTATCAATTTAAAGGTGAACAATATGACACACTGTTATTCTTGATGAATGGGATTGGACTGGCTGGAGATATTGACGGATTTAAAAAATTATTACATCATGCTGAATCATTATTGACTTCAAGAGGTCAACTTATTTTTGATACTTCAAATATTGATTATCTTTATGAAGAGTATAAAATAAAGCGTCCAGAACATTATTTTGGAGAAATTAATTACCAATATCAATATCAAGGCAATTTTGGAGAGAAATTTAAGTGGTTATATCTGGACCAAAAAATGCTCATTAACATTGCTCATGAATTGAACTGGGTTGTTCAAATTTTATTTGAAGATGAGCATGACCAATATTTAGTTCGAATGGAAAAAAGAAAATAGCATCTGCTGCGATCCAAAACTGACTCTATTAAAATAGCCTCTGTTCTTTTATCATGAAACTTATATCAAATTCAAA
>NZ_DJTA01000007.1:91515-186716 GCF_002440335.1 Sphingobacterium sp. UBA6320
TTTGAATTTGATATAAGTTTCAATAATAATCTGCTTCACTCCTAATTCTGGAAGATTTTCTTCTCCCTTTTGAATGAGGGTGTCTCCTTTTTGAATCAATTCGAAATCAAAGATATTATTTTCCCAATCTCGCATACTGCAGTATTGAAGTCGTTCTTGATATTTGTTACCATTTAATGTATAAGTTCCACCTCCAGAAACAAATAAAGGATCTTTTCCTTTGCCCTTCTCTTTGTCGTGATTAAAGAAAGAAAAATGATTTTCATTAAACATTTTAAACATCTCTGTTTTTAATGTATCTGAAAAAGCAATAATAGTATCCCCTCCTTTGATGGTTTTACTTTCAATTAAACGATAGGTTCCTGAAAGGTTTTGATCACTTTCGACTGCCTTATCCATTTTTTTAGAACAAGAGGTACACAAAATAAAGGACAACAAGACTAGCAGCTTTTGATTTTTTAGGTTTTTCATAAAATGGTTTTATAATAATAGCGTTCAAATAATTATAGTCTGAACGCTATTAAAGATGCAAGATTTTTTTTGTACCACCAAATTGCTATTTTCAATTTCCCGTTTATATAAAAAATGTATCACAGTAAACCGTTGGACATGCGGTAAAGAATAATAAATTACTGATATACTTTCACCCAATCAATCAGCATTTCCACGGGTAATTGTTTCGAATCTACTTTCCCCACCCAATTACCTCCTAATTGTTGATCTATTAATAAAAAGAAAGGTTGATCATAGGGCCATTGTGCTTGATCTAATTCAGTCATTCTAGGATATGTAAACGTATCTTTACCATTTAACTGGAATACAATCCGATCAGGATACCAGCTTATGCCATATATATTATATGCAGCTGCATTGATTTTAGCTGTTCCGGAATGTGGCGGATTATTTTTTCTTCCGAGATCCAATGTATAATAGGAATGAGTTGTCTGATAGATGATAGAATCATGATTAAGATGTTCCATAATATCAATTTCTCCATTTTTAGGATACTTGCCATATTTATCTAATTCAGCAAGCATCCAAATTGCTGGCCATGCTCCTTGTGCACTACCAAGCTTAGCGCGTATTTCAATTCGACCATATTGAAAGGCAAACTTTCCTTTACTCCAAATACCACCTGTTAAAAAAGGACGGGAATCTCTGGACGAATCCGAATTATTAATGCCCTTCAAAATCAGTTTACCATCTTCCATTGCAAAACAGGCAGTATCCATACTCATATGTCTATTCCAATCAGACTCGCCTGCGGGTATTTTACTCCATTTTGTCGTATCTATAGAAGTGCCATTAAAATGATCTTCCCAGATCAATTTCCATTTTTTTGCTTCACGCCGCTCATGTTGTATATACACATATGGATGTGTTATTAAGCGATTGCTAACTTGACATGAAGTTAAAAATGCCATGCATGTAAAATATAGAATAAAATAATTAGTCATCTGCATAAAAAATTGCATTAGTATATGTAAAATTACTTAAAACACTTCTATTATGATTAAGTATGTGAACCAGTTAGCCAATTATTATATTTGAAATCATTTATGAGGTTTATCTCTTTAAACTTCTCATTGAGACGCTAACAGTAAACAGCCCAATGTAGGTACAAGATCATCAATAAACATGAGCAAATTAAATTTCACCTTGTGGCACTCTTTAAAACAATCATAATAAATGGTATTTCTACTTCTGCTAATGGATCTTTATATATTCTACTATGATCAGCGACTGTAATAAAAATAGTTTATTTTTCTATTCCAATAGTTTGTTTGGTTAACTAACAGATTTCAACAGCTGATTACTTTCAAAAAATATAATTATTCACTAAAAGATTAATCGTGGACAAAAGGTAGCGGATCTCGTAATATAAAGCGAAAATCTATCTTAGTTCCGTTTCTGTCTATCTTCATTATGATTTCTTTTCCTTCTTCCGATTTCATTAAATTTGTGATATCTTCTAATGTATAAGCAGAAGCTGTTCTCCCATTAACTGCTAAAATTTTATCATCTCTCCTTAAACCTGCCAATTGAGCAGGAGAATCTGCCCTGACCATATCGATTTTAAATAAAGGTTTTAAAACAAACTTAAACTGCAGTTTATTATTAAAATTAACATCCTTACTATCATCACGCTTTAATGTAACTGGTATTTCCTGCTTTTCCCATTTCATTCCATCGTGTACAATTTCTAAACCACTCATATTCAAATAATAAAATTTATCAAAATTTCTATTCTTACTTAGATAAATCTGTTTATTGGGATAATCAAAAATAATTCTAAACCGCCGTAATAACTCATTGCCAATAGATCCAATTCTCTCATTTACCATCTTTGCATTTTGAACGAATTCCAACTCCGGGTAAGCCACCAGTGGAAATGACATTTGGAATGGACCTATGGTCAATTTCTTTATGCGATTTCGCAAACCATAAATTTCACCATTAAATCCCTGACCGATATAATCCGAGATAAAGGGGGGGCGAATTTCATAATCTTTCAATCTATTTTTCAATAACAATACCGCATCACTATTTCCCATATCGATAAGTGCTTTACCATTAATCTCCAGATTATCTTGCTGTACAGAAATTTTAACAAATGGGCGACTTCCGATAACCTCAATGGCTAATGTCGTTACCTTTGACCATGACTTTGGGGTAGTTTTATTAGGAAATACTGTTATTCTCTTTTTCAAAAAGTCAAATTCAATTCTATGGTCTGAAAAGAAGCGACTGCCCAATATCCCATTCACCTCAACACCTATTCGTGATGATATATCAATATGCTCATTATCTAAAATAAAAATAGGATGATCTCTATCTACCATTCTTTTTGCTATTCGCAAATGATTATTGATCGCTAGAATTCCCTCTATCCCACCACTACTTCCAAATCCCTGAAACTTATTTTTAAATATGGTACTATCGACAAGACCTAAAGACTTTCCAAATACCATTGTTTCTTTCACACCAGTATCAAGCAAAAAATTCATCATAAAACCATTGACTTCGACAGGTATAATAACCAAATTATGAGCAAAAATAAAAGGGATACTCAGCTTTTTATTTTTGAGCAAAACAAACCCTGACTGCGCGAAAGCGCATTGGAAAAGAAAACATGTGAACAATAGGAGGCCTATTTTCATAAAAGTCTATATTGGTATCCACAATATACAAAAAAAGAGGATAATAACACATTTGTCCTATAAGAGATAAAAAATAAAAATTTAAAAGCAAAAGAAGCCTTCATATATTTCATATGAAGGCTTCTTTCAAAGATAGATGTCAAATCACCTATCTATGTTTATTATAAATTATTTTGCAAACCAAAGTTTTTTATCGATCTCATCACCACCAAGCTTACTGACAGCATTACTCCAATTAGTACCATTTAAAGTTTGTTGAGTAACCGGATATCTCACACGAGCAGGAAGATCCTTAGCTACAACATTACCCGATTGAAGCGGGATAAAAGTGTAGGTAGAACCATCGTGTGGACGCGTTGCTGTTTCACCAGGCATCAATAATATTTCAGTATCAGGAAAACCTGTTCTTCTATATTCATTCCAAGCTTCATCAGGATTATAGAATAAACTTACGTATTTCTGGTTTAAGACATTACGTTGATTAGCCGTTGGAAGTTTAGCTACAAATGTCGCGATATCTGTTTCAGGCACACCTACTCTCTCCATACTAGCACGCACTCCCTTTTCATAATGATCTTTAGACCAGGAGTTATTTTCACTCAATATAAATTCTACTTCAGCATATTCCATTAAAACTTCTCCGCGATTTGCTGTTAAGATTTCCTTAGAAAAGAAATTTACATTTGCTGCTGCTTGATAGTAAGTCTCCACTTTAGGTAAAGCATACGGAACACCGATATAATCCTTCATATCTTTTGAATCAGTATATCCTGTACTATTATATGCCAAAAATGTTATACCTTTTGGAGCGGCTATTTTATAAAGTCGTGGATCAAATCCAAAATTTGCAGTTTCTCCTTTAAGAAGTTGTACAAAAGAGCGGTTTGGCCAAAAGTCAGTACGTGGAGTACCAGCATAAAAAGTCTGCCAAAGGGGATTACCTTCTACATTTGTAGAGCCAAAAGCATGTACTGCATTATCTTCATTAGATGTAAAAACACCGCTTGCGATTGCATCTTTTATTTCAGCAGCAGCAGCAGGGTATACATGTTTGATACGATTGGCTATACGAAGTCGTAAGGAATTAGCAAATTTCTTCCATTTTGCCGCATCACCGCCATAAATGTTATCTCCACTAGTGAATCCTGATTCATTAATTTTTATTTGAGCAGCTGCTTCTTTAAGTTCTTTTAGAAGATCTTTATAGATATCTTCCTCAGTTGCATAAGCCGGTAAAGGATATTGTTCAACATTTAATGCTTGAAAATTAGGATTTTCCTTTTGCCCATATGACCAATAAGGAACTGGACCAAAATGAGACACAAGATTATCAAATGTATATGCTAACATGATACGAGATGATGCAATTTGATTATCCAAATTACCATAAGCTGACATTTTAGTACTAGTTTCTGGATTTGTACACATATCAATAATATCCTTGAAACTATTAGCTGATCTATATAAATAAATCCAACCATTTGTAGTTTGTGCATCACGATATTGATATTTATCCTCTTCTACATAGTTGTTTTGTGCAGAGTATTGCATCCAGGGCATAGACATTCTAGCCATCCACCAACCATCACGTGTAAAATTCATCAGATAGCGGTTTGCTCCATTAAATACCGTGTAACTTGGTACTTCTTCTGGTGAATTCGGGTTTTTATTAATGTCAGCAAGATCTTTTGTACAGGACATCATCGTTAATGTAGATAATCCGATCACAGAAGACAATAATATTGCTTTTATATCTTTCATATTAAAATAGTCAAAGTTAGAATTGTAGTTTTAAATTAAATCCAAATGTTTTTGAAGCGGGTAAATTTCCGCCTTCAAAACCTTGAATGTTACCACTTCCTGTAGTTGCCATCTCTGGATCAAAGTTTTTGTTGTCTAGACCCCAAGTTGCAAGATTTCTTGCAAAACCAGAAATGGTTGCTCCTTTTAGATGTAATTTGCTAATAAACTGGCTTGGTAAATTAAAACCTAAAGTTATCTCACGCAGTTTTATATAGTCGGCGTCAAAAACGTTTTGCGCAGTAGGTCCAGCATAATAATGTCTATAATACTGTTCACCTGTAATTTGTTTAGTATTTTCCTTAGTATCCGTAACAGTATATGAGCCATCTTGGTTAAATGTAACTTTACCTGTTACTCCTTTAGAAATAGTACCATTTTCACGTACACCATCAGCAGCGGTTGCTTCCATGACACCAGTATAGTGACCAAACATATTAGAAATAGAGAAAAACTTACCACCTTTTTGCATATCAATTAAGGCCGAAAGCGTGAATGCTTTGTAAGTAAACGTATTTCTCCAACCTGCATTAAAATCAGGAAGTATAGAACCTAAATTTTTATTTGGAGTTTTCAGATATAACCCAGACGCCTCAGATACCACTTTATTTCCTCCGTCATCATAAACAAAATCAGAGCCAAATATTTGACCATAAGGTTGGCCCGGTTTAGCTATTAGAGTTGCATTAAATGGAGCTGTACCGATTGTTAACGATTGCAATCCTTCAGCTAATTCTACCACTTTATTTCTATTTCTAGAGAAGTTAATATTAGATGTCCATTCAAAGTTTTCTTTACGTACAGGAACTAATGTTAACATCGCTTCGAAACCCTTATTAACTGCTTTACCTGCATTTAACACTCTTGAACTAAATCCAATCTCTGCACCAGTAGTTACTGGCATAATTAGATCAGTAGTTTCTTCATTATAATAAGTAAAATCTATACCAACTCTATTGCTTAACATTTGCGCTTCAAAACCGAATTCATATGATTTTTTGGTTTCAGGACGTAATTGAGAATTCAATTTTGAAAGTCCTTTAAGGAAATAGGGGTTATCTAAGAATGTGGTATTGTCAAAAACATTATTTAAATAAACATCTGCTAAACGATAAGGATCCGTATCATTACCAACTTGCGACCATCCAGCACGCAATTTACCAAAATTCAACCACGATTGTTTCAAGACCTGAGAAAAGACAAATGATCCTGTTACAGAAGGGTAAAAATAGGAATTATTATCTTCTGGCAAAGTAGAAGACCAATCATTACGCCATCCAAAATCTAAAAACAATAATTCTTTATATCCTGCTGAGAAATTTCCAAAAATTGAATTTACGCGCTTTTTCGAATGAAAAGTTTCTATTGTAGCAGCTTGAGTACTATTGTTGATCGTATACAAATTTGGCACAATTAATCCACCCTGAGTTGAGGCAGTAGATCGATGAGTTGTTGTATTTCTACGATTCATACCAGCAAAGGCATTCAAAGAAAATGTCTCCCACTTTTTATCAAAATGTATACGACCTTCATAATTCATTTCCATGAACTCTCGTATAGCTTCGGAGAATGATGAAGTTGCAACAGAACCTACAGCAACCTGTTCATTAATTTTCAATGTGTAATTATCACCATAAATATTTCCAGTTGCGTATAATCCAGGCATAATATCATAACGTAACTCTACATTTCCATAGAAACGATCACGTTGATCAGTCGCAATATTTTCATTAACAATCCAATAATGATTATCTGAATAATTTGGAGTTGGATCATCCCAAGATTTAATATTCCAAGATTTTTGCGCACCAGTAATCGTTTTATAATTTTTCAGACGAGAATAATCCAATTGAGTCTGTCCCCACTGAAACATTTTCTGACCAATAGAATTATCTCCATATCCTTGCTCTGGTCTATTGAAACCATTAGTTCTTACATAATTAATTGTTCCTTTAGCAGTTAATTTATCAGAAAACTTGTTATCTAAACTCAATGCAACTGTAGTACGCTTAAGTTCACTATTAGGTACAATACCTGTTTGACTTGTATTCGATAGTGATAGACGCGCTGCTGTATTTTCATAAGACTTAGCAAGAGCTAAAGAGTTGGTATATGATACTCCTGTGTTAAAAAATGATTTATAATCATCTTTAGGATAAGCCCATGCACGAGTTTTTAAATAGTTTTCAGTATCATTTGGATCGAAAGCATCCCAATGCAATACTTGTTGCCCATCTAATTTTGGACCCCATGACTCATCCGCGGAATAATCAACCAATTGATATTCTTTTCCGTTTATTGTAGCTTTAGAAAAATCTGAGCTATATCCACCACCATATAACTTCTGTAATTTAGGTGTGATACCTAAACTCTCAAAAGCAACACCTGTATTGAATACGATCTCATCACGACCTTTTTTAGCTGATTTTGTCTTAATTAACACGACTCCATTTGCTGCTCTAGCTCCATACAAAGCCGATGCTGGACCACCTTTTAACACGTTGACTGACTCTATATCATCTGGATTAATATCAAATCCTGCATCTCCATAGTCACGTCCACCAGCACCACGTTCCGCATTGGCTGAATTGTAGTTGGAATTATTCATTGGAATTCCGTCTACAATGATTAAAGGTTTATTCTCTCCTGTAAGTGAGCCAATACCGCGAAGGACAATACGTGTTGATCCCCCTAAACTTGAAGAAGGTGCAGAAACAACTGCTCCAGCAACATTTCCTGAAAGAGATTGTAATGCATTACCACCTCGAGCTGCTGTTAAAACATCACCTTTTACCTCTTGCGTCGCATATCCTAAAGATTTTTTATCTCTTGTTACTCCCAAAGCTGTAACAACAACTTCATCCAAAGCATTATCGGAATTATCCAAAGTAACATTAAAAGCGGATTGTCCTTCTTTAACAATGAGGGTTTTATCAGAATAACCAATAGAACGGAAAACGATAACTTTTCCTGTAGGAACAGAAAACGAATAATTTCCATTCGCATCTGTTTGGGTAGCTAGAGTAGATCCTTGTACAGCAATAGTAACTCCTGCTAATGGTTTACCATCAGCTCCAGTCACTCGACCGCTGACCTTTTTATCCTGTGCAAATGCAACAGAGGTCAGAATCATACTACCCACAAAAAAACTGAGTAATGTTTGTTTCATATGTTTATGTTTATTTAAGTATGTAAAGCCTTAAAAAGGCTTTGGTTAAGTAAATTCCTTTTCATAAAATTTTAACAACCGAATCTTCTCGTACTATTTTCGATAATTAAAATTCATATTCAATCAAGATTTTCAATCCATTTTATCTTTATACAGACGAAAAACCGCAATCGATTGTTTATTTTTTGTTTAACACATTCTTATAAAAACTATATTAAACTTATATAAATATTTCGTTGGTCAATTAGGTATTAGCTCTTAACTAATCTAGATTTTGCCTAACACACTTTATAATTTCAAACAACAAGCTTGTTAAAAAATGTTAAAAACAAAGTTAAAATAATAATTTAATTAATCAACAATCCAAATAAAAAGATATGATTGGAGTTTATTACTGTATAAAATCACCAAATTATTGTGGTACAATTAAACTCTTTTAATATGTTATTGCTACTTTAACCGAGGATAAAGCACTTTGTCCTATAGATTTGCTACTACTTAAATTGTCATGCAGTATTTAGTTTTCTTCTTTTTTAAGATCAGTTAGTATACTTTGTTAAAAAAATGTTAAAACAAATATATACCATTTTTTAAATTTGAAACAGTAAAATGATATGCTAGCATATAAAATCTCCAATAAACTACATAACTAATTGATATTTAGATGATTATTTTTAATCTCATATGTAACAAAAATCTTTATGTATCAGTTAATTCTGTATAAAGAAGATTTATTAATCATTGTTTAGACAATTATTAAAGATTTAATGAAAGAATAGACACACAAAAACTGATTTACGATTTGCAGGCCGGATTATTTTTCTTAACAAGGTGCTAATAATGATATTCTACATTTGAATCAAAAAGAGCTTGCATAAGCAGATGATGAACTATTTTCTTCCATATCAGATCTGGAACTAATATCCAATCTTCTTTACCTCCATCATGAAAGACCAGTGATAACAACCAAGTCTTTTCGCTTATTTTACAGTTTGCTCCGCAGACTATTTGATTATCTTCTAAAATATAAAAACAAGCAAATTGATGAACCTATCATCAGACACTATCAGCTCTTATTCAGTTTATAGGATGTATAACGTAACCACATGGATACTCAAGAACAACCTACCGATATCAAATCAATCTTCTACATAACAAACTCCACACCCATCATAGACGCTCTCAAAGAAATGGGAATCTCCGAAACCCTACTGTAGGAAATCCAATATGCTGTCGACCAACACTTCGATGATATAAAATTCAATCTCTCCTGTTAACGTTATTTTTTAAAATTGAGTATATTTTTACTACTAACGTTTTTACGCTCACAAGACTATTTAATTAAATAATTTCAACTCCCATGAATATCCTGAATCTCCCAAAAAAATTGAAGATCATAAAAGACACCCTGATTCAAACAGCTAATTATAAAAAGTAGGGGTATACCCCCGTTACCCCTATACCGACCGGCCAACTTCTCTTTAAAAACAAGCTCTATATCTCTGTAGAGCTAATTCTATAGATCAGCTGAAAATACCCCATTTCCTATAGACTACCCCTCACCTCCCTTTAAACACCAGTTAAGCCGTCTATCCGGTGTAGAATACCCTATTCATTGCCCCTACGCAACGCCATTAACCGATTTATCTTTGTTTTGAAGCGTACGAATAAGCAGAAGCTGACGCTTAAACAGGTCGCCCCGTCACAACGGGGAGTAAAGGACTGTGGCGCCCTGTTTTTAAAAATAAATAGTAAAACACAAATAATTGGACTTAAAAACGCAAATAATTGGGCTCAAAAACCCAATTATTTGGATTTTCTTTTTATGAACTTTAGGTGAACATTTATAAAAAGCAAAAAATAACAATTTTAAAACCCATAATTATGTTAAAATCATTACAATTACAACTCGATCAACCATTTGGAACTATCTGTGAGCCTAATAAACTAATAATGAAATCTCATATGGAGATGAAAAATGGAAATTGCCAGCATTTTAAGCGGGCAAAAACCGAAGCCATCTTACAAGAATTTGATGGCCTATTGGCATTTATCAATCTATTGGACGTCAAGTCTACAGATAGATGTATTATCCCATTTAAGGTCATAAAATCAGATATCCACTTAGTCCACCTACTAAAATCAACTGGATCAATCCTGATTAAAGATCTGCAGGGAAATAAAAGCTATACGATCAATCCTTTAAGAGGTCGCTACATTTACTTACCAGCAGGTCTGTATGAATTGCATATACCAAAAGGCCAGAGCCATTTATCGAATCTCTATTTTCGATGTAAAATCTTCCGTGATGGCAATGAACGACCTTTCCATTTTTTACATCCTCTCATTGAAGCCCATCGTAGTCAAAGTATATATTCCTGTGTCAGCATAGATTTTGAAGTCGGTACACGTACACACGCCCATATCAAACATTTAGTCAGTAATCTAAAAAAAGGAAAACTAGAAAATGAAGAACATATTTTTACAGCAGTCAAAAAATTGATCAGACTCTCCTCAGAAAAAATTTTTAATGAATATGAACGTGTTGACGGAAATGAAAAAACTGCACTTGCATTGCACGATAGTATCAGGACTTATTGTGAACTCGAAGGACATACCTTTACCTTAACAAAACTTGCTAAGGACTTTGGAGCTAGCTTCAGAAACTTGAATAAGATACACTTGAAATATTTTAAGAAAAGCATGCAGCAATACAAGAACGAAGTGATTCTAAAACAAGCTACAGATTTAATTTTAGCTGGCAATCCCTCTTCAAATGTATCTGACACCTGTAATTTTAAACATCGTGAAACTTTTAATCATTTCTTTTACCGTCATACTGGTATGAGTCCCACAGATTATTTCAAAACACAAGGTAAATAATACTACACAGATTCATTCCATTCAAAGAATAAGAGAAGCAGTTTCACTAAAACTTCCTCCTCTCTTAATACTTCTTCTCTACATCACCCAAATTTTCAAGCAACCGCAGCAAGAAAAAAGGATAAAATCGTCAAGTTCTAAGAACCAAAATCGTCAACCCATCCTCAATCTTAGTCCCGACCTTAGCCTTAGCAATTTAAATAAATAGCAAAGCGAAGAAAATAAATAGTAAATCAATCATGAAAAAGAAGATAAGACATATCACCAGCAATAGCATCCATATCTTTATGATCGTGTTTTGGCTATTTGTAGCTACAGATAAGCTCTGGAACTTGGAGACTTTTCATAGTGCGTTACTTAAACAGCCATTTCCATCTTTGTGGGCAGGTACACTGTACTGGAGTCTTCCTATTGGAGAACTGATTATCGGATTATTATTTATTGGACAGTACCGTCGTTTGGCTCACCTTCTTTCAGCAATTTTGTTACTCATCTTCAGCATCTATATCAGCCTAGGGGTGATGGGATTGTACTCAAAACTACCATGTGGATGTGCTTCTGTCTTTAATGAACTTTCGTGGCATTGGCATCTTATTGTGAATATTATTCTTTTCAGCCTATCTATATTGGGATGGTACTTGACTGGACCAACCAACCCCATAGATAATAACCCTGATAAGTGCACAGTTCAACCAATCTCCTATAAGAAGTTTTTCGTTCTACTTATCATCTTCTTTCGTACTGAATTTTGTAGGTTAAGAAAAATATTTCCGAAAAAATTCGCATTATTCCCGGGTAGGCCGGTACAAATTTAAATTATGATACGTGATGGTACACCCCGTAAAAAGAGATCCCGAGGAACAGACAGATCGGTACACCTCGCTAAAGCATGTTACTGATCAATGACAATAAAATAAAGTTTTTTGGAGGACGTTTTTTGCTATTATAAAAACGGGAACACAAGATGAATATCATTAATTTCATCAAAAAAAATGCAATGGCTATGGTAGCTGCAGTTGCAATAATCGGTTTTAGTTCTTTTAATTTGGTGGAAAACTACAATTCAGCTGGTCTGATGTGGTATCCAGTGGATGCTACTGGAAATATCTCCAGTACAGGTAATTCGTCCCCTACGAGTGGATGTAGCGACCAACAACTTCCGATTGTTTGTGAAATACAGTTAGAATCAAATCCAAACGGAACTCCACCTGCAAATCATATCGATGATACGCAGTTAGAGGGAGGATCAGTTCCTTTCTCTTCAGCCAAATTTCGTGAAGAAAACTAAAATCTAACGAATATAATTAAATACCTCCCGCTAATACATACTTTGCGGGAGGTATCTTTTTATATATCATCATTGTGCATAGCTACCTAGATCAACTACCACTTGCGGGAACGGCATAGCGTATCGTAAACTATTTGGTTCTAAAGAATATGTCTCTCCTTCTACAATCTTAGTAACTGTTCGTTCTGTATTTTTATGAAGATTCAATCTTTTCAAATCAGTCCACGCAACTCCACGTAATAACAGTTCTTTACGTCGCTCCAATAAAATACGGCTCAATAATTCATCACTTGAAAGATCTGCTATAGGCTGAAAATCTTTATATCTTTTAGACAGCAAAAAATTCAGATCTGCCCTACTCTTATCAAGATCGCCACTCCGTAAATAACATTCCGATCTAATTAAGTATAATTCATCTGTTGCAAGACCTCCAAAATAACCATTCGGACCAGTATATGAACCTTTAAAATTAGTAAGACCATTTTTCAACACAAAAAAACCTTTTTTGCGAAGATCATTATCGCTGTACTCTTTGAGTAATTCCGGACTAATATCAATACGTACTGCCGACATGACTTGCGCATAACTTATAGAAGTATAAAAAACAACCTCAACATTGCCATCTGGAAATGGATAGGCTTTAGTAAGATCCAAATCATTATAATTTAAAAGCTCACCATTTAACTTTATAGCTTCATCACTATTATGCAAAGCACTTTTATAATCCGCCATTATTAAATTAACACGAGATAATAACATGAGTGCTGCTCTCCTATTAGGTTGGTACATATTAATAGTTGTTTCATCAAGCAACTGAATAGACTCCGACACATCATTTTTCATTTGTAAATAAGTCTGTCCAATAGTAGATCGAATTAATTTAACATCTAAATCAGTACCATCTCTTAGCGGCAATCCCGGTTTACCTATATTTTGTTCGCTATAAGGAAGGCAATAAATCTGTGCCAACTGGTAATAAGCCCATGATCTAAAAAACAAAGCTCTACCTTTTACATTGTTATATTTTTTTTGATCGTCAATTTTATCAATTTTATTTAAAATTTCTAAAATCAAATTTGCATAGTAAATCTGTTGATAAAAATTCCCCCAGTTTTCCAAACCAATATTGTCAACAAACAATTCTTCTTTCCACAAATAAGCATTTGCCTGCCATGGAACAAGACTTCGCCAATATGATGAAGGTACTATAAAATCTCCTGCAGCAATATCGCCAAGTGGGCTTGTTCTCCCTTCATTCATGATTGTTGTCCTATTCAAAATAGCTTCGGCATCTGACAAGGTACTTGGAATTACCAACCCTTTTGAAGAACGAATCTCCAACCATTCTTTTTTACATCCCTGAAGAATCACTGTAAAAAGAAAAGTTAAGAGAATGAATATTATCTTTTTATTTTTCATTATAGCAGTTTTAAAGTTTAATAATTCATTTTTAATCCAATCGAAAGCATACGAGGAGATAAATAATATGATGCTGATGGAAAATCAGGATCCAAACCCTTTCTATTTTTCCTCCATAGAATACCCATATTGTTTAAATAGCAATAAACAGATAAATTTGAGATTTTAGATCTACTTCTCAAAAACTGAGACATTGCATAATCTAGTCGGATATCGCGAAGTCGAATATGGTCTCCTTCCTCCACCAATATTTCAGAACGAGTGTACACCATATCTCTATTTGCTACATTTGCAAAGGGATTAGATGGCACATTCGTTTTCAATTCATCTCCTGTTTGCTTCCACCGATCCAAATAATCAGCATGCATCCCTTTTCCATTAGTTAGCAAAAGACTATATTCCACTGAATTTCTTCTAAAATAATACCCAAATTTGAATGCGATATTAAAACTAATAGACAGATATTTCCATTGAAGATTATTTCTAAACGCTCCACTATAAATCGGAATACTGCTTCCGTGATCAACGAGTTTATCTAATGCGAGTCCATTAATATACTTAGTATACTCCGTGTTTAATACTCCATCATTTTCTACCAAAGGATTACCAGTCTGTGGATCCAGACCATACCAAGGCAAACTATACATTTCATCAATGGACTTATTTTTTATAGGACGATTATCCATACCTCTAGTATATCCTGAGACTGAAACTGTATTATCACCATAGTAGTCTGTTACCAAATTACTCGTGCGTGATATCCAGAATTCATTGGACCATTTCACCTTGTTCCCTATTCCATTCAATCCCAGGGTTAAATCGAATCCCTTCGTTTCCATCTTCGCATAATTACGCTTAAGCTTTGCTTGCGTACCTCCGTAGTACACCGTCGGATCAATCAAGTCTATTCCAATAAGGTCGTCTGACTTCTTCCGATAATAATCAAAAGAGCCGTTAAGCTTCCCTTTTAACAATCTAAAATCAGCACCTAAATTAAAAGTAGTGACCTTCTCCCAACGCAAATTTTGATTTCCTGGAGACGTAATTAAAGCCTGCTGTAGATTAGTTGTCGAATTTACACTGTAAGAAACGGTTGGAAAAGCAGTCATACTTCGGTCAATGTTACCATTCTTTCCATAGGTAACTCTCCATTTCAACATTTGCACAAGATCATTTTTAAAAAATGATTCTTCCATCATATTCCATGCAACACCTGTTGACCATAGCGGAACACCTTTTTGATTCGTATTCACACCAAACAAATTAGAGGCATCCCATCGGATACTACCAGAAATCATGTATCTGGATCTCCAATCATAACCAAAATTGGCATAATAAGACAAGTAACGGTCAATGTTCTCTCTCAATGCACTAGACGGAAAAGGAATACGACCAGATGATTGCGGACGCAGTGGATAAACTTTTGTATAATCCAAAATCATTTGAGAAGTAAGTAATTCGTCATCATAACCATAAAGAGTATAGTCGTCCAGTTTACTTTTAACTTCCCGTTGTTCCGTTCCCATAAGTAAAACAACACGATTTGACCCAAATTGCTGATCGACATCCAGTTGCAGTCTTCCAGATCTGGAAAGCAGATTTTGTTTACCTTGATTTAATATATCACCATATGGAAAGGCTCGAAAACCATCAGACTGGGTATAACGATTGACCAAGTTCCTGACATAGTAACCATCTTTTGAATTCAGATTCCGATTATTAGTTATAGCTTTCAAAGATTGTAGATTAAAGGAGAACCGTACTCCTTTCAATAGATTATAGTTGACCCCAAAAGTCCAACGATTTTCATCTCTATCCGAGTGCTTGTCCTGCAAAATAAGTTCATCCAATGGTCGATAAGACCAATCCAATAAACCTTCCGAAGATGCATTTTTTACGTAGTCAAGATTATAGTCTTTTACAATAGATGCATGGCTTCCATCATCTTCTTGAAGTGACATGTAGGGATATAGATAAGAAAAGCTTCTAAAATCAACTGCATTGGACAGACTATTCTCGGCTATAAAACCATATGAAAAATCGACATTTAAGTTTTTAATCGGACTATAGCTGAGCGAAGAAGAAAATGTACTCCTTTGTTGATGATTACCCATATCAGTCATTCGCTTTCCATCCCATCCGCCAGAAAAGAAATAGCTCAATTGCTGAGAACCACCTTGCATATTCAAATTATACTGTTGTGAAAAAGCAGGTCGATATAAATAACGTGAAGCTTGGTCACGAACATCAATTTGAGATAACTGCAGCAACATATTATTTAATTCTGAGTTGCTCAACTCCTTGTTCCTGTGTTTAAATAACATCATAACAACGGGTGATAGTGGAGATTTTGCGACATCATTATACTTCGCATCATAGATACCCCGATTAAAATATTCCTTCTCAAGGTCGAGGTAATCTTTTGTTGGAATAAAGTCATCTCCATACTTTAAGTTTGGTTTGGAAGAGAATGAATTTAATGCATTTAAGGATACTGAGAGCGGATGATCTTTCTTTCCTTTCTTGGAAGTCAAAACAATTACCCCATTTGAAGCACGCGCACCCCATATGGAAGTTGCAGCTGCATCTTTAAGTACGGTAATTGACTCAATATCGTTAGGATTTAGACCCGTTATATCACCATCATAAGGAAAATTATCCAAGACAATCAAAGGTGAACCGTCAGCATAAATAGTATTAGCCCCTCTTAATCGCATAGCTAGGCGTTCATTATCACCACTAATTTGTCCCACCCTTCTTTTGTCAAATTGCAGCGAGGGTGTAATATCCTCAAGCCTATCCAAAATAGAAGAAGAGGTACTCCGCTGTATTAACGTATTGTCAATAAAATCAAAGCTTCCAGTAGCCCGTTCTTTTGGCAATGAATAATACCCCGTACTGATCTCTACTTCATCCATCAAAATAGAATGAGGTATCAAAGTTACTTGGAGATTAGTTTTATTGAACGCCACTTTTTTAGCCCTGTATCCAACAGACGATATCCAGATTGAATCCTGTATGTCTGAAATGATCTGAAAATTTCCGTCAGCGCCAGATATTGCCAACACTTCAGATCTTAAGTTTTTGATCGTAGCACCTTTTATTCCGACTTTTGTAATGTCATCAACTACAGTTCCAGTATACCTAGATTGCGCAAAAATTGTATTAAAAAGGTATACTAATCCAATAATAATAAAATATTTAAATTTATTCATCGCTACCACTCCTTTCTACGATCAACATAGGTAAAGTTGACATACCCCTTTTTATACCCAACCCAAATTGATAAAGAGCCTTATCAACAGCATTCAAATCCTTAGGATCTGCTTCCAGCTTGAGACTTACACTGCCAGCATAACCTGTCATGTCAGCAATTGGAAGACTATTTCTAAAATTGTTGGTGCGCAAATAGGCAATTAGATTTCTTAATGGTCTATTGACCAAAGTATATGAATTTACATCGGAAGATGTTTTGGGAGTACCATTCTGCATTTGGAATTTTTCAAAAACGGTTTTATCTTTTACATAAAGACAGAATGATTCTACACTTTTATCAACGACATAAGCCTTAACATTAAATCTTAAGGAAAGAAAACGAGAGAGATCCTGTTTGTATAAATCCATCTTTTGTTTTTCCCCCAATTCATTTACATGAGTAAGATAATAGCAATATAAATTAGATTTTTTCCATTGCCTAAGATTGCTTTCTGTCTTATAATCCTTCGTATTAATGAGCTCCAAGGGCAATTCCATCCTTTGCCTAAGCGAATCTGAAATACGCCATATAATCCGATTTTTCATACCACTAAACGGTATATTATCACGGTTTGCATAAAGTAGCAATCCGATAATAGAATGATTGAACAATGTCAATGATTGTTTTTTTTCAGATACTGCAAATATGTTATAAGGCAAGGCTTTTGTAAATGAGCTGCTAAAAATAGTATTATCTGCAATCATTTGACTCGTATCCGATATTGTTAATTTATTAAGGTCTGAATGGTCTATCTCTGATTCTTTTTGCAACAATTGAACAGGTTTGTTCATTACAAAATCATTGATTTTAGCAACTGTGGTAAGATTTCCATCCGTTATATAAGTCACTATCCCATCTTTAATCCATATCTGATGAGGGACACTCACATGAGGAAAATATCGGATTAGCATGCTATCGGCATAAATAGAGAACAAATCCACATCATTTTGCTTCAATATATGTTGAGCCGAACTTGCATTATTTTTGGTTACAGGAACCACAATAGCATCCTCATCCAACAAATTTAATTGAGCAGACAACTCTTTTAATTTATTTATGCACGGAACACACCATACAGTCCAAAAATCCAACAGGATCAACTTTTTATCACGGAAATTATTTAGATATATCCTCTGACTTCCCTGAGCGTAGTTCAGTACGTCCAAAGGTAAATGCCACAATGCTTCGGGAATAGTATCTCCCACCATAAGTGGCTTAATCTTATTAAGCCCATCAGCCCCGTTGTCCTTGCGAGGCGTCTGAGCTGATAAACTAAACATATAAAACATAAGGACTAGTAAAGAATAAGTCCTTATACTATTCAATGCGTTGAAAGAAATACCCATTAATTTTCGAAACTCATAAACACCCCACTCACTGACAGCATCGTGAACACTACTTAACATGTTATTTAAAGGGGTTTTTAAGCGATTTGCCAACTTATTAACACAAGGCCACACCTTTGCCCAGCATAAAAATTTTAGATGCTTAAAAACGCTTGTTTGAAATAAAGCACCTTTAGCGTATAGATCAAGTATGGATAAAGCATACATAAAGCGTTGATAGTGCGTTAGTAGTGTGTAAACGGATACCGTTTTACGCACTATCCATGCTTTATCTATGCATATGCAACGCATTACGGACGCTTGATCTACGCTTCGCCCATTGAAGTACGGTGCTTCACCAGCTGTCGCCTTCAAGTCCGTAGCCAAGCTACTGCCGTTAGTACCTATTTGGTAGCTCTCCAGTAGCTTCTCAGTACCTTTCCGATACCATTTCAGTAGGGCGTTAGTGAATAACCTGTACACTGACCGTACAGCAAGACCGGTTTTAGCAGATACATTCTTCATGAAAATCATAAAAAAAGCAAAGCCATCTGCTCCGATCTTGTTCGGACCTTCTTTTAACCTTCTTTTAACCCTGTAGTAAGTTTCCCTGTAACTGCGCAGTACTTGCAAAACACCTGCACCGTCCTTTTCCTGGTGCAGGGACGGGAGAGGTACGGTGCCCATACGGTGCAACGACGTCCGGAGGTAAAACAAAATCCGAAGCTTGTTAAAAGTAGGCATACTGCGGGTACCCCCTAGAAAAAGCTTCGATTTGCTGTTTGCCATATCTAGAAAGCTCCTACTTACTTTCTTTTCTTTTTCTCTACCCTTTTTTCTACATCCACTCGGGTTTTGCTCGACTATCCTTCGACTTTTCATGCACTGTAGCCGATGAAATCCCGAGGCCGAGTCGAAGCCCAGTCGCAGAAACTTAGAAGTTGGTGTTAATTTGGTCAGGAAAAAATCAGAATTTATGCTGCCTGATCTGTTTTCTTTGGTCTTTGTCTGCTTATTCATTGTTGGTTCATTACCTTTTGTCTGGTATTTCATTGCCGTTTGCTTGCCCTTTCTCCGCTTATTAATTGCCGATTCATTGCCGTTTGTTTGCTGTTTGTTCAGTGTTTCAAGGCTTCTGCATAGGCCCTGGGTTGCACCTTGCTTGCTTATTCTCTGCTGTTTTACTGCTAATTCTTTGCTTTCGATTTGGTTATTTAGCAATAAATAGTCAGAGGAATGGTTATCCAGTTCCAAGTCAGGCATATCGTTGTCTCCAACATTAAGCGCTCCCTCATAACAGGAAAGTCGTTGCATAAAAACGCAGTTAGTTACTTGTGCAATAGTGTTTTTCACTATGTTTCTAATCGCGGAATATTCAGATAATATCGGCTGCTTTCTACTCAATAGAAATTCTTCCCCATTAGGCTTCAATAGCTTCCGGAGATATCCCCAGAACTTGATTATATCTCGTGTAGTTTTGTTCATTATTTTGATTTTTTAGGCATAAAGCTTCCCCTACCCCTTTTCATCCCGAGGGTTGACACGTTTTATGCGTCAATAATCCCTCGGTTGAATAGGAGTCCACAGATAGAAATTTTATTTAATTAAATACTTAATGGAACGAAATAGATCGCTCCGCAAAGTCTTTTAATGTTTATTATTGAGTGCATTGGAAGAAAATAGATTCTAGAAATCTACAGCTCAAGTACCACGCTCAACAGTAAAAAATAAGATTATTTTAATTTTACCTAAGCACGTTTGAAAGAATTCATACTAGGTTATTTAATCGGCGTCACGTGCTTCAAGATAGAATGATGATAATAAATTTTGCCCTCTCAGCTACTCAGGGGCTGTAATAATGTTTTTATACAATTTTCTTTTATACATTGACGATATGCATTGGTTAATACAAAGAAAATACATTTATTATTATATAAAGAAAAAACGAGGTTGATTAATATTGTTTTTAGGTTGACTTTTATGTATATTTGTTATTAAACTTATAATTATTTTAAAATGGAAAAGAAAGTAAAAGTAGGTCGTAACATCAGCTTTATAAGAAATTTAAAAGGTATTAAGCAAGAAACTGTTGCGATAGAATTAGGAATTACTCAACCAGAGTATTCTCTGATTGAAAATTCTGAAGAAATTGAGGATAGCATTATTCGTCAAATAGCACAAATTTTAAATGTTACTCCCGAAATAATTAAAGAATTTAATGAAAATCAAGCTTTCTATAGTATAGAAAATAAAGTAGATAATTCAGCCATTCACGAAAATGGACATGGAATACATCAAATCTTTAGTCCAGTAGACAAGGTGGTTGAACTTTATGAACGTCTATTAGCTAGTGAGAGAGAGAAAATCGAAATACTTAAAGCTCAAATAAAAGAATAAAAGATGTCAGAAATAATAACAAATAAGTTAAGTCTTCATAGAGGCCGAAAAATTGAGCGTGTCAGGAAATTAAGAGGCTGGACTCAATCATTACTCGCTGAAAAATTAGAGGTATCAAAGCAAGCTATTTCTAAACTTGAACAATCTGAAAATATTGGCGATGAAAAGTTAGCTGAAATTGCAATTGCTCTTGGGGTAACATTCGAGGGATTACGTGATTTTACTGAAGAAAAAGTATTATATAACACCAATAATTTTTATGAAAATTGCGGTGTTTCTGCTACAAGTATTGCAGCTAATGTTGAGAATATTCAAAATCCATTGAAAGAAACTATTGAGATGTTCGAAAAACAACTTGAAGCTACTAGAAAAGACCTATTAAACATAATTAAAGAACGAATAACTTTGAAATAATAAGTCTTAGATTGAGTTATAAATTTAAAACTATATAAGTTATTTATGACGATCCAGAGATAATTAGAAAAGAGAAAGATCAATAAAAGGTAAAGGTCTCGCACGAATACACAAAAAAGTAATTAGTTATTTCAAATATACTATCATGAATCCAATTGAAGAGGCTTTAGAGTTAAAAAAAGAATTAGACGATCTTCGACCTTTAACAAAGGAGCAAGAGGACACGATTATGCAGAAATTTAGGTTAGATTGGAATTATCATTCCAACAATCTAGAGGGAAATTCTCTAACTTACGGTGAAACCAAAGCCCTTATACTCTATGGCATCACAGCACAAGGTAAACCATTAAAGGATCACTTTGAAATTACAGGACATGACGAGGCAATAAAATGGATTGAGGATCTTGTAAAAGGTGATTACCCATTAACAGAAAATTTCATTCGTGAACTGCACACCTTATTGCTCAAGTCTCCCTATGAGGTAAAAGCCATCACTCCTGATGGTCAACAAACCTCTAGAAGGATAGCTGTTGGACAGTACAAAACAACTCCGAATCATGTTCAAACAAGTACAGGTGAGATTTTTAGATTTGCAACTCCTGAGGAAACTCCTTCTAAAATGCATGACCTTATAAATTGGTTTAGATCTGAGATTGAAAAGCCTGATGTGAATACGCTAATTCTTGCTGCAGAATTTCATTATAGATTTATCCGTATCCATCCGTTTGATGATGGCAATGGTCGGACTGCACGTATTCTAATGAATTTTATATTGATGAAATTTGGCTATCCTCCTGTAATTATCAAGACTGAAGATAAAGAGAATTATTTTTCTGCTTTGCGACAAGCGGATGCTGGTATGATTACTTCCTTTATTGAATATATTGCTCAAAATCTTGTAAAATCTTTAAACATCATGCTGTCTGGAGCTCGGGGAGAGAGTATTGAAGAGGAAGATGATGTATTGAAAGAGCTCGCATTATTGAAAGCACAGCTGAAAAATGAGAAGCAAACCAAGTCTCCTTTACTCGCTTACAATACAATTGAAAATTTCAGATCTGAGAGTCTACCCATTTTGGATGAGGTAATAAAGGAAGTCGATGACTTATTCGCAGATTCTCGCATTTCGATCTACGTAAACGGAGAAGCTTTTAAAAACAACCTATCAGATATCAATTTTTCACATATTCATTCACCACTAAATTTTATCACAGGATTTACGGCCGAGAAAAAATTGAATATTTTTGGAAAAGATCTTTATAAAGATGAAATCAAAGAAATCTCTTGGATGGTAAAAAAGTGGGGCCTTAAAGGAGCAACTAAAAAAGGAGATTTAAATGTGGAAATAAAGCTAGTTTTAGGAGTTACACACCCTGCTTTAAAAGTTAAAGTAAATACGCAACCCAACATCATTGACTATCCATATCATTATGAAAAATCAATAGATATGGAAGTTCTTGAACATTTCAAAAAACTATTACTAAAAAGTATCATGAAGGAAATCAAACTGTCAATTTAGTAAATGATCATTAAATACTGCATAACTAAAAAAAACGCCTGAAGCTGGGAACTCGCAAGCGTTTTAACTAACCAATTATTTAACCTAAATTATGAATACATACTAAACGCAAGAGTTAGGTTATTGATATAAGTGATTTTGCGTTTTAACACACTTTAACAATTTTGATTAAAAAACCGGAGTACTTACAAACTGGGTGAGGATATTTTTCTCTAAAACTATCCATAATTCCAGATTTGGTCAATAGCAACCAACAGTCCTATGGAACTATAGCACTTCAAAAAAGTTTAAAACTCAAAATTTACAAACAAAGCTTTATGATCAGTTGGCCATACTCCTACAGGTAGCAGAAATTCATCCTGACTATCCTCATCCTGTTTTTTACCATACTTAACTGTTTCAGAAGGACCAACAATTTTGACTTCGGAAACTTTTATAGGCTTATTCGCTCTATAATAAACATAATCAATACGATCCCTATCATCTGCCTGTGGTGCCCATGCAAGTTTTTCCATACCGAGATCCTTATTAAACGATGGATAAGTAAAACCGGGATACTTAACAGGATTTGGATATTTTTCTCGAAAGCTATCCACAAAGCCAGATGCTTGTAATAAGACTGAACAATCCCAAGGAACTACTGTACCTCTATGATCGAACAGGTTTTTTGTTGCAGATGTCCAATCCAGATGAGAAGGTTCATTAAAGTCGTCGGCTATAATAATTGTTTCATCCTTATTTTCTTTATTAGCATCTTGAATAATATCTTTTATTGCTTCTTCTCTTCGTCCCTTTCGGTTAGCTTCTAAGATAGCGTCTACACCAACTATAGGTTGATCAAGTTTTTTCCAGGTAACGCCATCATATCCTCGAGGTAGATAACAGGCATAATTAGTGTAGTCCAAGTGCACAGCATAAAATGTTATGTTCCTTCCATTCACTTGGATTTTACTTTTTAATACTCCGCCCATTTTACTAGTATCACCATATAACGCTTGTTGATCTTTAATTGGAAATTTAGAAATAAAAGCTACATCTAAAGATGGCTCACTAGAAATGCCATGATACACCGCATTTGTACTTTTCAATTCTTGCAAGATACGCAGCACAAAATCCGTTTTGTTATAATTGCGAACCTCGCTGAATAACACCACATCAGCCTTCTTATCTATAATTTCATCCGCTATTGCCTTAAAACCATTTGGAACCATCGTACCTTCTTGCCAAATATTAATCTTCAAAACCTTCAACTGATTCTTTTGTTGCGAGAAAGATAACTTCCCAATAAAAACAAGGGTCAGGACAATTATCAACTTTATTAAATTGAATATATGAAACATACTTTTTATTTTTCCTAATTATGATGCAAATCTCTCTTAATTATTCATAACATGTCAACAAGCTCTATGATCACGCATTCTAAAAAATGGATTCCAACAAACAAGTCTTCAAGTATATATGAATTAACC
This sequence comes from Sphingobacterium sp. UBA6320, assembly GCF_002440335.1. NCBI lineage: Bacteria > Pseudomonadati > Bacteroidota > Sphingobacteriia > Sphingobacteriales > Sphingobacteriaceae > Sphingobacterium > Sphingobacterium sp. UBA6320. The sequence goes on from NZ_DJTA01000007.1 coordinate 115,616, forward strand.
ATAGACAAGAGAAAAATATAAATCTACAGTTTTATACATACGATTTAAAATAAAAAAGCGATCCCTTTCGAGATCGCTTTAAAAGTATAACCTTAAAAATAATTATTTAACATCCCACCATACCGGCATATAGATCAAAACATTACCAGGATAGTTCAAGTTTGAAGTTGCTTCACTATTTGCATAAGGCATACGTAAAGGCATTCTTCCAGCACCTAAAAGAGATTCCACGGAAGTGGTAAAGAAAGTAGGATACCCCGTTCTTCTCCACTCCGTCCATGCTTCAAATCCCTGAAAACCGCACATCGCAAAATACTTCTGCGTGATGATTGTTTTTAACTTAGTTTCAGTACTCGCTTCATCCTCAAACTTAGCATCTTTAGCATTGGCCAAGTAAGTTTTAGCTTCTTCATCACTATATCCTGTAGCTTTAAAACTGGCAGCCACTCCCTGCTTATACAAAGTTGTAGCGTCACCTTTACCCCAGCCTTTTAATGCCGCTTCAGCTTGTAAGAACAAACTTTCTGTATTTGACATCAATTTTACTGGCGCTGTAGCTGAAGTCGCTGCGTTCGCATTTGCAGCAACCAATGCAGATGGAGATGATACCGATTTATTCGTATTTGCTTTGTATCCACCTTGTACGATATGCGCTATTGTATCTTGAACTTTTCCATCAATACCGACCACTTTTTCATAAAATGCAAATCTTCTAGGGTCCTTATTCGCAACAAAAGCATTAACAACAGTACTACTAGCAACAACATTCTGTACTCTTCTTAAACCTACCATATCATTATAAAGTGGATTTTCGTTTCCTCCAGTAGTTGTGTACGTAATTGAAGCATCTTGACTTAAGAAAATTGGATTTGAAGCATACAAAGCTTTAATACCTGCTGAAGCTTTATCTGCATCTACATTAGAAATTCTTAGATATGCTCTTAATTTCAATGTATTGGCAAAAGCTTTCCATTTTTTTAAATCTCCACCAAAAATCATATCTTGGCTACTTACAGCATTTGCTTGTGCAGTTCCTAGTAATGCAACTCCTTTATCAATATAATTGAAAATGGAATCATAAACCAACTCTTGCTTTTCATATTTAGGGCTAATGAATTGAGCAGCATTTAGAGCTTCAGATAATGGAATATCACCAAATGCATCTGTTGCCACCTGAAAAGTATATGCTTTCAAGATATAAGCAATACCTTTAAAATACTCACTATTTGCAACGTTTGTATTTATAATTAATTCAGCATTATTTAAAGTATTTCTATAAAGAATTAACCATGATCTATCCATCGCCGTATTTGCGATTTTATATTGATCTATAGTCTGATACTGAGTAGATGATGGGTTTTGAGTCCAATATTGTCCCCATATATTTCCATACACTTGAAAAGTATTACCGATAACCTGACTAATACCAGCTTGTACCGTAGGTAAAAGTAGATTAGGATTAGCCTTGTCTGGATTATTGGGATTATCATTGATATCCAAAAATTTGCTACAACCCGTCAAGCCAAGCGTACCGATTAAAGCTACTGCTATTAGCTTTTTAGCATTTTTTAAATTTATTATGTTCATTATTTATAAGCGTATTAGAATGAAACCTTAACATTAATTCCGTAATTTCTTAAAGAAGGTTGAGCTGTATAGTCGAAACCTTGTGCATTACCCGCACCCGCTGAGTTAACTTCTGGATCAGCGTATTTATTTTCGCTAGGTGTCCAGATGAATAAATTGTTACCAAAGAATCCAATTGAAGCAGCTCCAAAAGGAGTGTTTTTTAATTGAGTTTTAGTAAATTTATAAGTAAGGGTTAGATTACGCAATTTGATATAAGTGGCATCAACTACATTCATACCGGCTTCGAGATTAGGATAGTAATCAATTTTATCATATTTGGCAGTTGTATTGACTACTGAATTTCCATCGGCATCAAGATAAACAGAATTAGGAAAAATTTGACCAAAACGATCTCCTCCACTTTCAGCAGAAGTTCCCACAAATGCTAGGATATCTTTTGTTCTTGAATAGAAAACACCTCCTTGTTTAGTATCGAATAAAGCGCTCATCGACCAATTTTTATAAGACAAGTTGGTTCCTAAAGAAGCTTGAAAATCCGGATTATACGAACCTAAATATTGTGCAGATTCGGTAGCGATAGGTAAACCAGTAGATTGATCAACAATAGTGCGACCTTGAGCATCTTTAGCATTAGTAACAGCATAGAACTCTCCGTATGGACGACCAACTGCGGCTACAATCGACATACCTGAAAAACCTCCAACAGAAACTTGATCAACCCCATCCATCAATTCAACAACCTCACTGTTGTTCTTGGTAAATGTTCCAAACATTTCCCATGTGAAATTTTGGTTTTTGATAGGCGTACCTCTCAATGTTAACTCAACACCATTATTTTTAACCTTACCTGCATTTACTAAACTAAATCCGTAACCTGTTGAATTTGGAATCGGAATACTTAAGATCTGATTTTTTGAATTATTGTTATAATAAGTAAAATCTGCGTACAAACGATTACTAAAAAAACCCAATTCAGTTCCTATTTCAAAAGAAGTTGTGATCTCAGGTTTTAAGTCTAAGTTACCAATAGTAGAGCTAGACATTAATGCTGCAACATTACCAAATGGAAAAGTTGTACTTCCAAAACCACCATTGATCTCACCTCTTGAGAAAGTAGTCAACAGTTGGTAAGGATCCGTATCAGAACCTACTTGTGCCCAGTTAGCACGTAATTTTGCATAATTAAACTTATTTTTCAATTCAGGAGTAAATAATTCTGAAAGAACAAATGAACCACTTACACTTGGATAGAAGAATGAATTATTTTGTTTTGGTAATGTAGATGACCAATCATTACGAGCTGTAGCTTGTAAATAAGCAATGTTTTTGTATGAAACATTCAAATCCCCATACACGCCGACTAATCTTCTGTTACTCCAAGAATCTGCTACCAGATCCAAAGGACCATTACTATTCGCTAAATTATACCATCCAGGCACGACTAAACCACCGCTTGCATTTGTCGCGGTACTGCTTGTAGATGTTCTACGTTGACGGATATTATTACCTAACATAAACGATGCTTCCCAATCATCATTGATAGCGTGAGTCGCAGTTGCCATAAAATCATGAACAATTTCATTCACATTGTATTGATCAATGCGATAACGTCCATTTCCAGTTTGAATGTTTGATTTTGTATAATTTCCAGAGGTATTATCTGCAGGCAAAAAACTATATTTTGGAGATTCGGATCGACGACGGTCTGTATAATTATCCAAACCTACACGCTCTTGAAAAGTTAACCAGTCTAAAGGTTTGTAAGTAACATTGAAATTTCCAATAATACGATTTACATCATTAAAATTATTATTGTTTTTTAAAACCCAATATGGATTCATCGAATACGGACCATAGTAGCCATAAACATCGTTATGTTCAATACCATTTTCATCTGTATATCCGTAGCCGTTATATGGATTGCTTAAATCTTTTAAACCAACAATATCAATATCTCTTGGAGTCTGTAATAAACTATTATATACGGAACCATTACCTTGCCCCCCACCAACATTATTACTATTGATACGACTATAGTTTACCGAAACACCTGCCGAGAATTTATTGGAAAACTCTGTTGATCCATTAAAGCGTACTCCGTACTTATTATAACTATCTTTTTTCCCAGGATAAACACCATTTGAGTTTAAGGCATTTAGACCTAAATAAAAAGTCGATTTATCGGAACCACCTGAAAAACTCAAATTATTATCCGATGCTAAGCCTAGATCAAAAAAATCTTTTACATTGTCCTTTACAGCAGAATAAGCTTTTTTCTGACGAACACCATTAATCGCTTGTCCCCACTCTTGAATTTCCCCTGTAAAAGGAGATCCCCATGACCAATTTTCCTTTGGATCATTATCAAAAACTAAATCACCTTTTTTTGTACGACTTGATGAACCTTGTCCATATTGATTTTGAAATTCTGGCAATTTCAAAATAGAAGACATGGTATTAGTTGAACTAAAAGTGATTTCATTTTTAGCTCCTTTTTGACCACTTTTGGTTGTGATGATTAACGCACCATTAGATGCTCTTGAACCATATAATGCAGCTGCTGCAGGACCTTTTAAGACTGTTACTGATGCAATATCATCAGGATTGATATCATTACCACGGTTACCAAAATCAACGCTGGATAGTGAAGACGAACCTCCAATGACACTTGAATTGTCAATAGGTGTACCATCAACGACAATAAGCGCTTGATTATTACCTGAAATGGATGATCCACCACGCAATACAACACGAGAAGAACTCCCTGGTGAATTCGATGTTGAAGTAATGTTGACACCAGCCACTTTACCTGCTAATGCACCAATAGCACTTGAATTTCTTCCTTCAGTTAACTCATCACTTTTAATTGTTGGTGCCGAATAACCTAAAGATCTTTTCTCTCTTTTAATTGCATTTGCCGTAACAACAACCTCTTCCAAAGCGTTATTATCATCTTCTAATGACACATTGAAAACGGTAGCATTGTTATTAACAATAATCGTTTTTTCGCCAAAACCAATAGAGCGAAATACAACAACCTTACCAGCTGGAACATTCAAAGAGTAGTTACCATTAGCGTCGGTCTGTGTAGCTTGATTAGTACCTTGTACAACAACAGTAACCCCTGGTACTGCTTGACCAGTTGCTGATGTAACACGGCCACTAATCTTTTTCTCTTGCGCGAATGCTACTGATGACAATATCATCCCACCTACAAGAAAACTAAGTAATGTTTGTTTCATATTATTTACTTTGTTAATTTAATATTTTGATAAAATAATATCCATTCAAAAAAAACTGTTAAAACTTATATTGTTCAAACAACCTTATATAAACGCAAATAAAATCCCAAGTATGAAACCTAAAGGACTCAATATTACGTAAAAACAGAATAAACACATGGAAAGCAATAAGGGCTTATTAAGACTCCTTGATGCTCATTTTTATGAGAATCTGTAAATTTTCTTTTTAAAATTTACGATAAATAACGTGGTAGTATGATCTTTATAGACATTACATCTGTAAAGCGGGTAGCAAATATATATAGACAAAGTTGCTATTACAAGTATTTTAACAAAAAAGTTTTTTTTACATCACAAATGTAAATAAGAGTAATGTATATTATAAAAAACGCAAAGAGCTTGAAAGGAAATTATATTTTCCTAAATCCGAATTAAAACAGAATTTTATACGGCATAACACTATATTAACAAAATTTTAACAGTAAAAGAGAATTTTACGAAACAAAAAAAGGTTGTAAAAAAATTTACAACCTTCTCCTAATTTTTATCAATAATATTAATCAATATATTCAAATCCTGTATAGGGAACCAATACCTTAGGTATTTTTATACCCTTATCTGTTTGATTATTCTCCAACAAAGAAGCTACTATACGTGGTAAAGCTAATGCAGATCCATTTAATGTATGCGCCAATTGCATTTTACCCTCTTGGTTTTTAAATCTTACTTTCAGACGGTTAGATTGATAAGTTTCGAAATTTGAAACTGATGACACTTCTAACCAACGTTTTTGAGCCGCACTAAATACTTCTAGATCGTAAGTCAACGCAGCAGTAAAACTCATATCACCACCACATAATCGCAGCACACGATAAGGTAATTCCAATTTTTGTAATAAACTTTGCACGTAAGTACTCATTTCTTCCAATGCAGTATACGATTGATCAGGGTGCACAATCTGCACCGTCTCGACCTTATCAAATTGGTGTAAACGATTCAATCCGCGCACATGCGCACCATAGGAACCTGCTTCACGACGGAAACATGGTGTATATGCACAGTGTCTAATCGGAAATTGCTCTTCTTTCACAATCACATCCCGATAGATATTCGTAACAGGTACTTCCGCAGTAGGAATTAAGTAGAGATCATCATGAGTTACATGATACATCTGGCCCTCTTTATCAGGTAACTGACCTGTAGCAAATGCAGACGCCTCATTAACCATAATTGGCACCTGTACTTCTTCATAACCTACTTTTGCAGCTTCATCTAAAAAGAAGTTGATCAAAGCTCGCTGCAATCGAGCTCCTTTACCTTTATATACAGGAAAACCTGCTCCTGTTACCTTAACACCAAGCTCTAAATCTACAATCCCATATTTTGTTAATAAATCCCAATGAGAAACAGCATCATCAGCTAGTGTAGGAATAGTTCCATGCTCTAAAACAACTTCATTATCGTCAGCTGAAACACCTACAGGAACTGATGTATGAGGTAGATTGGGAAGTTGAACAATTTTTGCATTTAGATCTTGTTCCACAATAGCTAATTCATCAGTCAGGTGTTTAACCTGTTCCTTATATCCTGAGGACTGGGATTTTACGGCTTCAGCTTCTTCCTTTTTACCTTGACGCATCAATTCTCCGATTTTCTTTGCGGATGAATTTGCTTCTGCTGAAACGGCATCTGACTCGGATTGAATTTTGCGACGTTGTTCATCTAAATGGATGATTTCATCAACTAATCCAATTTCCTTGAAATTTTTGACACCTAATCTTTCGATTACTTTATCCCTGTTTTCACGGATATAATTCAATTGCAACATAATTATGTGTATTTTTAAAGAAACAAACTTAGATAAATTTGTTTTATTTACAATTTTAATTGTGTCATTTATACAACAATTTTATTCGTTTGAGTCTTTTTTATGGAGCTCTATTCAAGCTATCCACTTTGCAATCTCTCCCCTTTAGTCAGCTAGTAGTATATAATAGAAATAAAACAAAAGCAGACCATTTGTGAGTATCCTGTAAATATTCAAGTCATTTTTAGTCACATATGTTAAAATATTTAAGATAACTTGTAAATTGCCTTTGTAAACTTTTAAAAGCATAATAACTCCATGCACTATTCACCAGATCACAATCGATATCAAGAAATGGAATACCGTCGTTCGGGTCATTCTGGAATTAAATTGTCAGCAATTTCATTGGGCTTATGGCAAAATTTTGGTCATATCAATGATTTTGAAAACAGCCGCAAACTTATCCAGACCGCATTTGATTCTGGCATCACACACTTTGACCTTGCAAATAATTATGGTCCGCCTCCAGGTTCTGCAGAAGAAAATTTCGGGAAAATACTAAAAACTGACTTTAAAGGATACCGCGATGAAATGATTATCTCTTCCAAAGCTGGCTACACCATGTGGGATGGTCCATACGGAGATTGGGGATCTAAAAAATATCTGGTATCCAGTTTAGATCAAAGTTTAAAAAGGATGAATTTAGATTACGTGGATATTTTCTATCATCATAGACCTGACCCCGAAACTCCTCTAGAAGAAACAATGGCCACATTACACCTGTTGGTTCAACAAGGGAAGGCATTGTACGTCGGTATATCAAACTATAAAACACCTGAAGCCAAGCGTGCTATAGATCTGTTGAAACAGATGGGTACTCCCTGCCTGATTCACCAGCCTAAATATTCCATGTTCGAGCGTTGGGTAGAAGAAAGCCTATTGGATTTACTCGCACAAGAAACGGTTGGTTGCATCCCTTTTTCACCGCTAGCGCAAGGATTACTAACAGATAAATACCTGCATGGCATCCCTCAAGATTCTCGAGCAGCTTCGGGCAGTATATCATTGCATGAAAGTGATATTACAGCTGATAAAATTGAAAAAATAAAAGCTTTAAATGATCTCGCCATACAACGAAATCAAAAGTTGGCACAGATGGCTGTATCTTGGTTATTAAACAAACCACAGGTTACATCTGTGCTTATCGGAGCGAGTAAAATTTCCCAGATTGAAGATGCAGTTGCTGCAGTAAAAAATCAGCATTTTTCAGCAGAAGAATTATTACTTATCGATCAGATCTTAGCAAAATAATGTTAATAGCATCATTTTTTTTATTCAACCATTCTTGCTGATAGATACCTGTTTTTTCAATTTCAATACAAGTATTTATCAGAGAGAATGGTCGTATAAAGCTTTGATTGCAATTATCAAAAAAAACTTACCTTTGTAAATGCTTTATTTAGTCCCTACGCCAATTGGCAATTTAGAAGATATGACTTTTCGCGCGATTCGTGTGTTAAAAGAAGCAGATCTTATTCTCGCTGAAGATACACGCACAAGCGCACCACTTTTAAAACATTTTGGAATCGAAAAAAAAGTATTTGCTCATCATCAACACAATGAACATAAAGCGATTTCAGAAATCATTAAGTTTTTAAAAGATGGACAAAATATTGCCTTGATTTCTGACGCCGGTACTCCAGCTATATCAGACCCCGGGTTTTTATTGGTTCGAGAAGCAATTAAAGAAGGGCTTGAAGTACAATGTTTACCTGGAGCAACAGCCTTTGTTCCAGCTTTGGTCAATTCAGGATTACCAAATGATCGCTTTTGCTTTGAGGGGTTTCTTCCGGTAAAAAAGGGACGTCAAACACGTATGAAATTCTTAGCAGAAGAAAAAAGGACAATGATTTTTTATGAATCACCGCATCGCATACTTAAAACAATTGACGAATTCATTCAAGTTTTTGGTCCCGAAAGACAAGCTTCCATATCAAGAGAGTTAAGTAAATTATACGAAGAAAATGTCAGAGGAACACTTGCGGATTTAAAATTACATTTTGAAAACAATCCAATTAAGGGAGAATTTGTATTTTGTGTGGGAGGTTTAGAATAGTTTCGCCTTCGTTTATTTTTAAAATATATTTAATATGAACTTTGAACTTTTTGCCATTGACGGCCAAGATATCAAAATCGTTGAAAAGTTAGTCATCAAATTACAAGATATGATGACCGACGGAGAGCGAATTGATTATATCGCAATACAGAAAAAACCTGCAGTAACGATTCTTCCTGATAGTATCACGATCAGTAATAAACGTATTTTCATGTGCGAATTCACCAAACTGGGTTTAGCTACTGATTTTGAAATATTCAGTTGGAAAGACATCAAAGACATTGCTTTTAAAGAAGAGATCTTTGGTTCCAAAGTCACCGTAATCCCTACAACAGGTGAAAACTTGAGTATTGATTATATTCCAAAAGTGCAAGCAAGAAAATTATATCAATTAATTAAGGGCGCATTAGAATCGTCAAAAATAAAGGAACTTGAACTGGAAAAAGAAAAATTTATAGTAACAGTTCCAAAACAAGCAGCACCATCATTTGAAATACATACACCTGTTGAAGAAGAGGTCGTTAGTAGCAATGGTCAAGCTTCACCTAAAATAGAAGAAGTCAAAGAAATTATGATCACACCCATCGTTGAGGAATCAGCTCCTAAAGTAGTGGAAGAAGATGATGAAATGACGCTTAAACTAAGAAAATTGAAAAGCTTATTTGACAAACAATTGATTACACAGGCAGAATACGAAAATAAGAAAAACGAAATTTTATCTCAAATTTAATCGTGAGAAATCAATACTTACTGGCACTTTTAAGTGCCTTTTTATTATGGTTAGGATGGCCACCCGTTCCCTATAGTAGTCCCATTTTACTAATAGCTTTCCTACCACTTTTAATTGCAGTTGAACATATCATTCGGAATGAAGAGTTCAAGAAAAAAGGAAAAAAAATATTTTTAACGGCAGGATTAACAGCTGTGGTTTGGAATACAGCATCCATCTATTGGGTGTATAATTCAATATCTGCCGTGATGCCTTGGTATATTGCGATTTTTATATCATTGATCCCTTTTCTCTTAGGTGCACTCTTAATGGCTCTAACATTTCGCCTATACTATCAGATGAGAAAAAAAACAGCTATTGGTATTTCTCTATTTGGACTAATGGCTTTTTGGATATGTTATGAATATTTACACCAAACATGGGACTTAGCATTTCCATGGATGACCTTGGGCAATGGATTTGCCAATTTTCATCAACTTATTCAATGGTATGAAGTCACGGGTGTTTATGGTGGAACCATTTGGATCTGGTTAAGCAATATCTTGGTTTTCTTACTTTATTTAAACAAAAAGCAAATCAATACACTGAGTAAACCGCGATACATTAAAATCATGTTGGCACTAACTTTACTCTTACCATCAACTTATTCTATCATTCGTTATTTAACATTTGAGGAACACTTAAATCCTTCTCAAATTGTAACCGTTCAACCCAATATTGACCCATTTGGAAAATTTGGATCTATCAGCTCTGAAGACCAATTAAATACATTGATGCGGCTTTCAAAATCAGTTGCAAAACCGAATACGGAGTTTTTTATCTGGCCAGAGACAGCTTTATCCCAAAGAGGTGATTTCGATGAAGAAGATTTTAGAAATACCAGCACATTTGATTCACTTATCAATTTTTTAAATGATTATAAGAATGGTAACGTATTAACAGGAATTGAGAGCTATCAATTGTATAATGATCAGAGAACAAGTACCGCAAGAGAAATAGCGCCAAACCTATACAAAGACAATTTTAATGCAGCAACCTTAGTTGATGTTTCATCAAAACTACAGTTTTATCATAAATCAAAATTGGTTCCTGGAGTAGAGCAGATGCCATTTGGCAGTGCTATCAATTTCTTAAAGCCATTATTTAGTGCTTTTGGAGGAACCACAGGAGGATATGGAAAGCAGGACAAACCTTCAGTATTCTATTCTCAAAGTGGTATAGGCGCAGCTCCAGTTATTTGTTACGAGTCAATATGGGGTAATTATGTAGCAGAATATATTCAACAAGGGGCACAGTTTATTGCCATTATTACCAATGATGGCTGGTGGGGAAATACTTCAGGTAAAGATCAGCATTTAGAATATGCTAAATTAAGAGCAATCGAAAATCGCAGATGGGTAGCTCGTGCTGCCAATACCGGTATTTCAGGGTTTATAAACCAAAGAGGCGATATTATTCAGCAAACACAATGGTGGCAGCCCGCAGCCCTAACCCAAGAAATTAATCTGAGTGAAGAACTAACCATCTATACAAAAAATGGTGATATTCTAGCCTATATCGGTATTTTTACCGCTTTACTTGCTTCTTTAACATTTTTCAAAAAATCAAAAACAAGCAATTTTATTAAATAATCCAATTCGCACAGATAAGTAAACTTACTTTTACTTAATTTTGTCCATTATGCAAGTATATTTTGATAATGCTGCAACTACAGCGCTAGATCCAGAAGTCATTCGTGTCATGATAGACACCATGGAAAATAATTATGGGAATCCTTCTTCCATTCATTCACATGGCAGACAAGTAAAAACAATTGTTGAAAAGGCGCGTAAGTCAATTGCGCAAATCTTACATACTTCTCCATCTGAGATTTTCTTTACTTCTGGTGGTACCGAAGCCGACAATATGGCAATTGTACGTTCCATAGTAGATTTTGGAATCACACATGCAATCACAACTCCTATTGAACATCATGCTGTATTGCATACGCTAGAAGAAATGCAAAAAACAGGAAAAGTTCATCTTGATTTATTGCATGTAGATGCTCATGGTAATATCGATCTCCATCAATTAGAGGATTTACTATCCAACAATCCGAGAACATTCGTATCCATTATGCATGGCAATAATGAATTGGGCAATTTGAATGAAATTGAAAAAATAGCTGAAATTTGCCAAAAATATAATGCGATATTCCATTCCGATACGGTTCAGACCATGGGACATTATCCACATGATTTGAGTAAATTAAAAATTGATTTCATTACTGGAGCAGGACACAAATTTCATGGCCCCAAAGGAGTGGGTTTTCTGTACATCAATGCCAATACAAAAATCAAACCTATGATCTACGGAGGTGCACAGGAACGCAATATGCGTGGTGGAACTGAAAATGTATATGGTATCGCTGGACTAGCAAAAGCACTTGAACTAAGTTATGAGCACATGGAAGAACATGCAACTTATATACAAGGCTTAAAATCCTATATGATTGAACAATTAAAAACTGCGATTCCTGATATAAGATTTAACGGCATAATAGAACCCAATAAGTCCCTTTACACCGTACTAAACGTATCATTTCCATGTACTGAAATGGCAGATATGTTACTTTTCAATTTGGATATTGCAGGCATTTCTTGCTCAGGAGGAAGTGCATGTAGTTCTGGTACAGATATTGGCTCACATGTCCTTGGAGCTATAAGAGCAGATGGTAATCGACCATCCGTTCGCTTTTCATTCTGTCGTCACAATACAAAAGAAGAAATTGATTTCGTAGTAAATCATTTAAAAGATATCTGCAAATAAAAAAAGACCTTAATAGGTCTTTTTTTATTAATGTGATTTTATTTATAATTACTCTTGCATTTTCTCTAACTTATAATTTTCTGCCAACTCTCCAACAATATCATTACCTGATAAATCCAATTGCCAAAGTTTTGTTTTTTCTCCCAACTTGAATTTATAATCTACACCTTCTAAGGTAATAATATCATTTTCAAACTTCCATTTACCATCCTTAACAAATACCTCATCACTTTTATTCAGATACTTAGAAGTGTACCTATAGGAAAAATTTTGATTCAATTTTAATACAGTTTCTATTCCATCACAATCAGCACAAGGCATAATACCAGTGTACGAACCACTCAAATCATGTAAAGTAATATTTGGGTGGTCTTTCTTATCTTTCACTGCTTCCGCTCCCTTACGTTGGTTATCGCATGCAGTAAAAACCAATAAGATACAACATAATATAATAAATAGCCTTTTCATCTTCTATAAAACTCACTCTCGAAATCTCCAAAAACATATAGGCAAAATGAATACCAAAAATGAAATTTACAATGTTAAAATAATGTTAATATTCATCTTCATCATCTCCATCAAGTAAACTCAAAGCTCCTCGCAGTTCATTTAAAGCATGCATATTACGTTTCTGTTGGGTAATGATCATACCATTTTTATAGATGGTGCGTGCGTCATCGGGTCTATTCATTTTCTCATATAGTTTACCTAAGTGATAATATGTCCCCACATAGTCGGCATGATTGGTTATTAAATCCATATAACCTTCAAGTGCCTCCTTTTGCTTACCTAATTTTAAATATTCGGTTGCCATTGCATATTTCAAAAACGGATCTTGTGGAGAGTCCTTCAAAAATTCCTTCAATTGTTCTAAACGTTCAGACATCATCTATTTTTAATTATATCGGTAAAGCTACAAATAATAGAACAAGCTAAAAAACGAGTCCAGAAAACAATTTACTATGCTAGCATATAAAAATGACAAATAATTGACGAATCTTTTGTAAATCAAATTCTCAAAAAATTCCTAATAAAATTACAGTTAACATAAAAAATACATCAATATTTTACAAAACATATAACACTTGAACAATATTAGGCTTTTTATTTAAGAAAAATGAAATTCAACAATTCCTCTACTGGAGTACGTTACTATCCCAAATTATCTTTACATTTAACTTAAATTATAGTAGGTTTGTATAAAACGGTTATAAATTATGAAAATATTAGTGTGTATAAGTAATGTCCCAGACACTACTTCAAAAATTACATTCACGAATGACAACACCGCTTTTAATACTGCTGGTGTACAATATATTGTGAATCCATATGATGAGATTGCCTTATCAAAAGCAATAGATTTAGCCGAAGGTGGCAAAGGCACTGTAACTGTGATCACCGTAGGAGATGCAAGCACAGATGCAACTATCCGTAAAGCTTTAGCAACCGGCGCTGATAATGCAGTTCGAGTTAATGCTTTACCTAGAGATGCTTGGTTTGTAGCAAATCAGATTGCTAACTATGCCAAAGAAAATAACTTTGATCTCATACTAACGGGTAGAGAATCTATTGATTATAACGGAACACAAGTAGGCGCTTTTATAGGTTCTATATTGAATATCCCATCTGTTTCGATCAGTAAAAAATTATATATTGATGGTAACGCTGCTAGTGTAGAACGTGAGATCGAAGGTGGAAAAGAAGTATTAACACTAAATTTACCTGCCGTCATCGGTACAGCAGAAGGTGTTGCTGAAACTAAAATACCAAATATGAGAGGTATTATGACTGCACGAACAAAACCATTAGATGTCATTGAACCAATCGAAGTTGCTCAATTGTCACGTATAGTTAAGTACGAGACTCCAGAACCACGTGGCGCAGTGACTTTAGTTGATGCTAGCGATGTGGAAAAATTAGTTGCTCTTTTGCACGAGAAAGCAAAAGTTATTTAACCATCATTAAAACGGAAAAACATGTCAACATTAGTATATGTAGAAAATACAGACGGTCAATTTAAAAAATCAGCTTTTGAAGCACTTTCTTATGCCAAAGCTGTCGCTGACCAATCTGGCAGTCCAGTCATTGCATTATCAATTGGAAATGTAGATGATGATCAGCTACATCTTCTAGGGAAATATGGTGCCAGCAAGATTTTAAATGTCAATACAGAACAATTAAAATCGTTTGTCAACCAAGCCTATGCTGCAATTATCGTTGATGCAGCCAAATCCAATGATGCATCCATCATTATTTTATCCAATTCTTTTTCAGGTAAAGGCCTAGCTCCAAGAGTTGCTGCAAAGTTGAACGCAGCCTTAGCAGATGGTGCTATTGAATTACCTCAACCAGTTGGAAACGACTTACAAGTAAAAACTGGTGCATTTTCAGGAAAAGCTTTTGCTCTTGTTGAACTTACATCACCAATTAAAGTCATTGCACTGAATCCTAATTCGTTTGAACTGAAAGAATCCGAAACTTCTGCAACAATTGAAAATTATTCACCAAGTATAGATGCAGGAGATTTTAGCACAATTGTCAAAGATATCATTAGAGCGACAGATAAAATCTCACTACCTGAAGCTGACATTGTAGTATCAGCAGGTCGTGGTCTCAAAGGACCTGAAAACTGGGCTATGATCGAAGAATTAGCTGATGTGCTGGGAGCTGCTACTGCCTGTTCAAAACCAGTTTCTGATGCGGGATGGAGACCTCATTCCGAACACGTAGGACAAACAGGAATTGCAGTAAGCCCTAATTTATATATTGCCATCGGAATTTCTGGTGCTATCCAGCATTTAGCAGGTGTAAGCTCATCCAAAACGATTGTTGTTATCAACAAAGATCCAGAAGCTCCATTTTTCAAGGTGGCAGATTATGGCATCGTTGGAGATGCATTTGATGTTATTCCTAAATTAATTGCAGCGTTAAAAGCTTATAAAGGATTGTAAAATTACTGATTCAGAAACTCCATTCTCATTAAAAATGTGAATGGAGTTTTTTTGTTATTCATTATGCACATCTTTTTTAGTTAAAAACGTCCTATCACTGAGAGAGAACGACAAATTTACCTTTATATCACCAGTATCATATTGCTATTCTAAGCAAATTTATCTAAGTTTGTAAACCGTAAAGGTATCATAATGAAGAAAATCAAGTTAGACATCGTTGGTTTATCCTACAGTCAGACACAATCTGGAGCATATGCACTAGTTCTAGGTGAATCTGGAGGTAATCGCCGTCTTCCTATTATCATTGGAAGTCATGAAGCACAAGCTATTGCGATAAGAATAGAAAAGATGGTTCCCAGTCGTCCACTAACCCATGATTTATTTCAGAATTTTGCAAAAGCTTTCCAAATTAATTTAGAAGAAGTACTGATATATAATTTAATAGAAGGCATCTTTTATTCTAAGATTATTTGTTCAGACGGTCAAAAAACAGTAGAAATAGATGCTCGTACTTCTGACGCCGTCGCATTAGCAGTACGCTTCGGAGCACCTATTTATGCCTACGACTTCATTTTATCTTCTGCTGGCATCGTTATCGAAGGTAACGAATTTGCCTTTCTTGAAAACTTAGAAAATGCCGTATCATCAGAGGTTACCCCTGATGATGTAAAAGAAGAAACGACCAAGCCGCAAATCCAAAATCCTTTCTCAAGTCTTACAGATGAACAATTAAAAACCGTTCTCGAACAATCTCTCCATGATGAAAACTATGAGCAAGCGGCATTAATTCGTGATGAAATCTCACGCAGAAAATAATAATCGAATCCTCGACAAAAAACAAACTCAACTATACATTACTTATGTCTATTAAATTAAGGTTGACCATTATGAACTTCCTCCAGTTTTTTGTGTGGGGAGCATGGTTAATTACAATAGCAAATTACTGGTTTGGTACCAAGCAATGGGACGGAACTCAATTTGGAGCCATCTTTGCAACGATGGGTTTTGCATCTTTGTTTATGCCAACTTTAATGGGGATTATCGCAGATCGGTGGGTCAATGCTGAAAAATTATACTTAGTGCTCCATCTATTGTATGCCGCGGTCATGTTTTACCTACCACAAATAAATGAACCGACAACCTTTTTTTATGCTATGCTTTTAGCCATGTGTTTTTATATGCCTACCCTAGCATTATCAAATTCTATAGCATATACCGTACTTACCCAAGGAAAATATGATTTAGTAAAAGCCTTCCCTCCGATTCGTGTTTTTGGAACTATCGGATTTATTGCAGCGATGTGGCTTGTAAATTTGACAGGAAGCAAAGCATCAGAAATGCAATTTTATATCGCAGGAATTTTTGCATTGGCATTAGGTCTATTTTCATTTTCAATACCAAAATGTCCTCCAAAAAATGTGAAAGATGAAAATTCTTCCTTGGCAAGAACACTTGGCTTAGAAGCTTTTAAATTATTTGGAAACTATAAAATGGCTTTGTTCTTTATATTTTCTATGTTTTTAGGAGCTGCCCTTCAATTGACAAACGCATATGGCGATGTATTTTTAGATGAATTTAAATTTTTCCCTAAATACACCGATTCATTTGTGATCAAATATTCGACCATCATTATGTCGATTTCCCAAATATCAGAAACCCTATTCATCTTAGCCATTCCATTTTTCTTAAAACGATTTGGCATAAAAAAAGTAATGTTGATATCGATGTTCGCATGGGTTTTACGTTTTGGATTATTTGCCTATGGAGATCCATCTTCTGGATTATGGATGATCGTCTTATCTTGTATTGTATACGGTATGGCATTTGACTTTTTCAATATCTCAGGCTCATTATTTGTTGAGACATCTACCAGCCCACAAATAAGAAGCTCCGCACAGGGTCTTTTTATGATGATGACAAATGGATTTGGTGCAGTATTCGGTAGCTTAGTGTCGGGATGGATTATTGACAAATATTATTCCATATCCTTTAATAGCATGGGACAGTTAGCGTCCTTTTTAGATACCGATGTCAACAATAACACATTGGTTTCGTTTGTTAAAGAAAGGGGATTATCTATCAGTGAAAATGGATTATTCAATACACAGCTTATCCTCAAAGATTGGCACCATATCTGGCTTGCATTCTCTATTTATACATTGATATTAGCCATTTTATTTGCTATTTTATTCAAACATAAACACGACAAAAACCTACCATTAGGTGCTAAATAAGAAGAAAAGCATTAAATGCAGATTCGGCGGGGATCGATCAATTCTTTTCAGTGAAAAATATACAATTTGGCTATAAAAGCATATATCACAAAAAGATAACATATCTATAAATAGATTGTATCCAATTACAATTAACAAAAGAAAATGGGCTATCCAATATTTGGACAGCCCATATCTTTTTAAAAAACAAACTAAATTTTAGACGTGTTTCGCAACAGATCCCACATTAACCTTTTACTATATGAATCAAAAATTACTCTGGTACAAATATAAAGCTGCTATATTAAGCTATTCTTAAGTAATGTTTAACCTTTCAATATTATTCATAAAAAAAGCAACCTATAAAGGTTGCTTAACGGTTTTTATATGGCTATTAACTACTTTTATTTACGGACAACTTGAATTTCTTTAATCGCTGTATGTGTTCTATTGAACATATCGATTGCTTTTACTTCAACTTTATAATTTCCCTCTTTTAACTTTGGTAATTTAAATTTCCATAAATGCGTACTAACTGTTCCATCCGACGGTCTTCTCCCCTCTTTGTATGCTGTTGCTAAATCAAATTGCTGCACGGCATGATCGAAAGATGGATCAATCTCACCAACCTGCTCCATTTCCTTCCATTTACCTTCATTGATACGATACAAAACCTGATCACCTTTTTTACCAATGAAAAAGTTTGCATATACAGGATATCGCTGTGCATATTTTTGATCAATAACAGATGGACCATATAATGCAATCTGATAATTTGCATCCTTACCTACGACCTTATAATCAAAAGAATATTCATTATTCTTAATATTTAAGATGGCATATCCTTTTGGTGTTCCATCTCGCATAGTTGACACAGGTATTCCATTTTCATCCAGTTCTCCAGAGTACCAATCGCCAGAAGTCGTTCCTACATTATATTCATGGTGCGGTTTTGCTTGCTTCCAGCCTTCCTTAGCACCAAAGAAATTTTGTTGCTGGAAATGTGTATGAGCCGATAAAGAAAGTGTATGCGGAAATTCACTTAAAATATCAAATAGTCTATCGCGATCTGCTGTACGGAAAACAGAAGCATCATCGTGGGCTAAAGGAATATGAAAAGCCAAGACAATCAACTTATCTTTGGGTACATATTTCAAATCATTAGCAATAAAATCCAATTGATCTTTCCTCAATCCACCTTTATATCCTTTTCCTGTATCCGGATTAGGATAAATAATATCATCAATTACTAAAAAGTGAGCATTACCATAATTAAAAGAATAAGTTGCAGGACCAAAAGAAGCTTCAAAAGCCTCATCAGAATAAATGTCTTCCTTGGTGTCAAAATTTAAGTCGTGATTACCGATTACATTAAACCAGGGCAATCCCATTAATGCAATTGTACTTTTATAAGCAGGATGTAACGATAAATCATTTCCAACCAAATCGCCTAAGCTTATCCCAAATACCGCGGCATCTTTATTCGCGATACGATCAATAATTCCACGTTTAAAATAATCCATCTCAACCATATCATATGCTTGTGGATCGCCAAATACAAATGCTGAAAAATCTGTAGACTCTTTCTGAGATGTTAATCCAAAATTGATTTCTTTAGGTAACTTTCCTGTAGGAGAAACACCTTTATAAGTCAACTGTGGACTTCCTTCAGGTTTATGGATATAATAGAATTGTGGCTGATGATTGGTATCTATCGGCAAAGCATAGTTCGCCGGTTTGATGACAAAAATAATATTGTCTTTATTCACAGGCAACTTGTACTGCCCCTTAGCATCAGTTTGGACGACATCTATACCATTACTGACAGAGACATTGGGTAAACCTACTTCTTTTTTATCAATAATTCCATTCTTATTGATATCATTAAAAACAATACCTTTCGCAAATTCTTGAGCACTAAGGCTGTAACTCAAAGACAATGCTGCAGCAACAGCAAAAATATTTTTCATTTGAATGTCTAACATAATTAAGAGCGAAGCTACTACTCCAATGTGAATCAATAATCACCTTATGTTTAACAAACTGTTAATTGCAATAAAAAAGGGAATCATTTTGATTCCCTTTAATTTCTTTATTTACTAGATCTAGATTGGGCTGCTGCCAAGATCCGATTGACCTCCTCAATCATGGATTTACCCGCATCCCGCATTTTAGGATTACCAGCAAAATCAGCATCCATAGTAACTTTTTTTGATTTATCTTTATAGTTGAATTCTAAATAATAACGAGGTACTGTAGCTGTTTCTATATTTTTTTTCGCCTCAGGACCTGTCATATCATCATCCAAATTCCAAAAACCTAATTCCTGAGCTTTGCGATGCAAATAAAGCAAATCATCTTTAGTCATACGAACGGTATCACGTTCTATTTCATTTGTCTTGGTCACATACTGAAAAATTCCTGTATTTGAATCATAATGATTGTCCATATGATTAGGCTCACCGTATCGAAAGACTACGGATTGAAAATCTGTAAAACGGAAAGGTGCATTGCTGATCATATTACTGTAGTAATAAACACAGTAAATTAGAAACGGTACTACAATACATAAACCCAAAAAAATCTTTTTACCCTTGATACTCATCTTTATTTTAGTTTTAGACAAAAATAAGGATTAAAACAGTTTTATAAAGTTTTATATGTTATTTGACACAAAAAAGGGAATTCAGCTTGAAAATTTGATTAAGATTTCGGTGATCCTGCATTTGTAAAGTATTTAGAATACCACGAATCAGCCAGATCTGAGATGATAACTCCCTTTTTGGTCGAGACATGCACAAATTTATTATTATGAAGATAAACACCCACATGATCAATATTACGGCCACCAAATGAAAAGAAGACCAAATCACCTTCTTTTAACTGCGCTGCTCTTTTATTTTTAACGACCACACTCATATCACGCGACGAACGTGGCAAGTCTTCTTTATATACTTTAAGATAAAGCATACCTACAAAACCAGAACAATCAACTCCTTTCTTTGTGGCACCACCCATACGATGTGGTATCCCCATCCATTCGTCAATAAAAGAGTAAAGATTCGGATTGAGCTCCTTTCTCTTTACATGTAGTAGATCAGCATAACTATCTAAAGAACTTTTACTATAATCTATTCCTCTTGCTTCACTAGCATCGGTCAAAACAGCGTTTCCACGACCATAATTATTCGTCTTTTTCTTTACAGAGCAACTACTAAGTAAAAGCAACAGACTGATAAAAAATAATAAATTTCGTTTCAAACACATAGTGAATAGTTAATGTTACCCAAATGTAATAAAACCAAATTTAACAGACAAACACACATATCGTTCTTATTCTACCTTTCCAAGTTGTAATTTTGTCCGAATTTGAAAAAAGAGATATGGAAAAATTAAAAGGTGCTATTGCGGTTTTTATAGGTGCAAGTAGTTTCGGATTGTTATCTACATTTGTAAAAAAAGCATATGCACAAGATTATACCTTAGGACAAGTAACAGGTGTACAAGCTATTTTTGGTATGATCATCCTCTGGATGGTCTATTTGTTCATACAGCTACTCAATCCAAAAGCCAACGAAAGCTTTTCCAGAAAATCGAATAAATGGAAAATTGTCATTAGCGGTATCTCTACCGGCCTAGTAAGTCTTGTTTATTATAAATGTGTACAATTGGTGCCCGCCTCTTTAGCAATCGTTTTATTGATGCAATATATATGGATTGGTACACTAATCGAATTCATTATATTCAAAAATAGACCTTCTGGTCGTCAATTGATCGGTATTGCGATCGTCCTTATCGGAACTGTATTCGCAACTGGTCTCCTAGAGCACGGGATAGATAAGCTCAACTGGACAGGAATTATATATGGATTGTTAGCAGCTACAGCCTATGCTGTGTTTCTAATCGTCAATGGACGCGTGGGCAATGATTATCCTCCCATTCAGAAAAGCGCACTAATGGTCACTGGCTCCTGTGTTATGATCTGTTGCATCTTTCCGCCAACATTTTTGATTTCAGGCGTTTTGGGAGATAGCATATGGCATTATGGGCTTATTCTTTCATTTTTTGGTACAGTTATACCTCCCTTACTATTTGCCTATGGAATACCTAAAATAGGTTATTCCTTGAGTGGTATTTTAAGTTCAGCAGAATTACCTGTTGCAACTGCAATGTCCTATTTCATATTAAAAGAAGCAGTAAGTCCGATACAATGGGTCGGTGTATTACTGATATTAGCCACAGTTATTTGGTTAAATTCGAAAAAAGAAGAAACCGTATAAAAATTAAAGAGGTCCATGGTAATAACCATGGACCTCTTTAATTTTATATTTAAGTTGCACTTAGTGCACTAAGACCTCTTTTAATTCTTCTATTTCGACCTCACAGCTATCGGTAATCGACAGGTATTTCACATGGGCAACCTCATTGACCAACAATGGATCATAAGGAGTACGCACTTTTACATAATTTTTAGAGAACCCATGCATATATCCATCCTTCTCATCACTTTCAAACAGTACCTCACCAACTTTATCTAATTGCTTTTCATAAAAAGCACGACGTTTTTTTTCCGATAAAATATGCAACATTTTACTACGGTCACTACGCTGAGATCCTGGTACTGCACCTTCCATTTGCGCTGCTATAGTATTCTCACGTTCGGAATACGTGAATACATGCAAATAAGAAATATCCATCTCATTTAGGAAATTGTAAGTGTCGATAAAATCTTCACGCGTTTCACCCGGGAATCCCACAATAACATCTACACCAATACAGCAATCAGGCATTAATTCCTTTATTTTCTCCACACGTTGCGCATAAAGCTCACGTTTATAACGACGACGCATCATGCTTAGCACTTTATTATTTCCAGATTGTAAAGGCATATGAAAATGTGGAACAAACCGTTTAGATTGAGCCACAAACTCAATAATTTCATTCGCTAAAAGATTAGGCTCAATCGAAGAAATACGAATTCGGTCAATTCCAGTAACTTCATCCAAAGCTTTTACGAGATCCAAAAACTTATCTTGTCGTTTACCATCCCGAATACCAAAATCACCGATATTAACGCCCGTTAACACAATTTCTTTCACTCCAGAAGCAGCAATTTCTTCAGCTTGTCGTACAATTTCCTCAATTTTACCAGAGCGACTTGCACCACGCGCAAGAGGAATTGTACAAAAAGTACAGGAATAATCGCAACCATCCTGCACTTTCAAAAATGTTCGCGTGCGATCTCCAATAGAATATGCCGATACAAATTGATTTGTTTCATCAATGGGTGCATTATAAACAACTGCCTTCTCATTTTTTGTCAGATCATTAATGTGCTCAATGATATTAAACTTCTCTGCAGCACCCAATACCATATCTACTCCTGGTATCTCAGCAATCTCCGCAGGTTTTAATTGTGCATAACAACCCACTATGGTGATATAAGCATTAGGTGAATATTTAAGCGCTTCCTTCACCACCTTACGACATTTCTTATCAGCATGATCCGTCACCGAACATGTATTAATTACATAAACATCTGCCGCACTATTAAATGGCGTTGTTTCATAACCCGCGTCTTGAAAGACTCGACCTATGGAGGATGTTTCTGAAAAATTCAATTTACATCCTAAGGTATAGAAAGCTACTTTTTTACTCATAATGATTTTGCAAAAATACAACAAAAAGCTCCAAATGAAAATTCTTAATTCTGATTTACACGCTTTTCAATTAATTATGAGATTTTAATGATTCAAATAAAGGAGCCATGGGCTTCATATCACTATTTTTCGCCTATTTATAAGATCTCTTAAAAAGAGCCTATTTCAGTTTTACCCGCACGCACTTTTTAGAATCATAATGTGAATACTTCAAAAATATCTTACCTTCGTATATAATATTATATGTTTATATCATGATCAGCTTTAAAGCAATCATAAATTCAAAAAGCTTCATCATTTCATAATCACAAATAAATAAAAGCAACTATTTACAATGAAACAATACCTTGACTTACTAGAGCACGTATATACAAATGGGGTCACTAAGACTGACCGTACTGGAACAGGAACTAAGAGTGTATTTGGATATCAGATGCGTTTCAATTTAAAAGAAGGCTTCCCATTGGTGACAACAAAAAAGTTACATTTAAGATCTATTCTGCATGAATTAATCTGGTTTTTGAAGGGAGATACAAACATCAAATATTTAAAAGATAATGGAGTAAGCATTTGGGACGAATGGGCAGATGAAAATGGTAATTTAGGTCCTGTTTATGGCTCACAATGGCGATCATGGCCAACACCCGATGGTGGGCATATTGACCAGATTGAAAACATCATCAAGCAATTAAAAACATCACCAGATTCGAGAAGAATAATTGTTTCAGCTTGGAATGTTGCAGAAATCGAAAATATGGCTTTGCCTCCATGTCATGCATTTTTTCAATTCTATGTTGCCCCTGCCGATCCTGAAAATGGAATTTTAAAACCACAGTTATCTTGTCAGCTGTATCAAAGAAGTGCAGATATCTTTTTAGGTGTACCTTTCAACATCGCTTCTTATGCATTGTTAACGATGATGGTCGCTCAGGTATGTGATATGGAAGCCGCTGAGTTTATTCATACATTAGGAGATGCCCATATTTACAGTAATCACTTCGAACAAACAGAACTACAATTAAGCCGTGCGCCCAAGACATTACCTCAATTAAAAATCAATCCAGAAATAAAGGATATTTTCGAGTTCAAATT
The DNA here is from genome assembly GCF_002440335.1 of Sphingobacterium sp. UBA6320. Taxonomy (NCBI): domain Bacteria; kingdom Pseudomonadati; phylum Bacteroidota; class Sphingobacteriia; order Sphingobacteriales; family Sphingobacteriaceae; genus Sphingobacterium; species Sphingobacterium sp. UBA6320. The sequence continues at coordinate 139,825 of NZ_DJTA01000007.1, forward strand.
TGAAGACTTCGAATTGCTAAACTACGAGTCACATCCGCATATCAAAGCACCAGTGGCAGTTTAACAATAATGATCCCTATACTTTTGTGTAAAATATAAATATGAGTAAATTGAAAATAACATTAATCGTAGCCGCAACTGAAAATAACGTCATCGGCAAAGGAAATAAAATGCCTTGGCACTTACCTAATGACCTTAAATATTTCAAAAAAAACACATTAGAACACAGTGTCGTCATGGGTAGAAAAACCTTTGAATCATTAGGAAAACCACTACCAGATCGCAGGAATATCATTTTAACTCGTGATATGACAGCAAAATCCGATGAGGTAGATATCGCCAATAGTTTTCAAGAAGTATTGAACTACTGCAGAGATGAAAGAGAAATTTTTATCATCGGTGGCGGCGAAATATTTAAACAAACACTACCATTTGCCGATAAAGTTTTGCTCACTCGACTGCACACAACTATAGAAGGAGATGCTTACTTTCCTGATTTACCAGCACAGGAATGGGAGCTGGAAAGCGAAGAAAAACATGTAAAAGACGAAAAACATGCTTTTGATTATAGTTTTCAAGTATATGTAAGAAAATAATATGAGGCTTCCTAAATAATAGGAAGCCTTAATCATAAAACTACCTTTCGAAAATTATCAGACCTAAACCGATATGCGTAAATACCTCACTCTTTTATTCATAAGTTTCATACCTTATTCCTTTGCTCAAAAAATGGACACGATTTATCTCGAAAAACTTCTAAGAAGCCATCCCGAACTTTTTCAAAAAATCTTAGATCACCCCAATAAAAATGAAGTTCAGATTCTTTATACGCAGATTGACAGAGATAAAAACAATGTACCGCATTTTAGATCATTCAGCTATAGATTAAATCCCAACTGGTATTTTTATCCTGCCAGCACTGTAAAACTCCCAACAGCAATTTTAGCATTAGAAAAAATAAATGAACTAAACATGGTAGGATTATCAAAAGACACACCGTTAAGAATAGATTCATCTTATGAAAAGCAAACCGCTGTATCAAAAGACCAATCTGCTAAAAATGGGCTCCCCTCAATTGGTCAATATATTAAAAAAATCCTTTTGACAAGTGACAATGATGCTCAAAATAGACTGTTTGAATTTATTGGTCGAGCCGAATTGAATAGCAAATTGATAAAACATGGTACCAAAAATAGTCGCATTGTCAATAGGCTTGCAATTGGAGATAAAGGTATCTGGGCAAAACATACAAATTCAATAACGTTTTATCAAGGAGACAATCCGGTCTATAAACAAGAGGCACAATATGATCCAAATGATTATCCAATTAAGCTTCAAAATACACTTCAGGGAAAAGGTTATATGAATGATAAAGATGAAATTATTTACGAACCATGGAGTTTTGAGGGACTCAATGTATATCCCTTAGATGACCAACAAATGATATTAAAAAAATTATTATTCCCAGAAGCATTTAAGTCGCGTGAAAGATTTCAACTTACCAAAGAAGATTACTCGTTTATATATGACTACATGTCTCGGTACCCATTTGAATCTGATTATCCTAAATACGACACAACAGAATTTTGGCCCACCTACAGTAAATTACTTTTTTATGGTCGCGACAAAGAAGCATCTCTAAATCCAAATATCCGTATCTTCAATAAATATGGCGATTCGTATGGATACAATATAGACAATGCATATATTGTTGATTTTGAGAAAGGAATAGAATTTCTACTTGCAGTAGTTGTACAATCTAATGAAAATGGGATTTATAATGATGGAATCTATGAGTATGACACCGTCACTTATCCATTTCTCAAAAACATAGGTCAGGTCATCTATCAAGAAGAACTTAAAAGAGATAAAAAAGTAAAACCCGATCTCTCAAAATTTGATTTTAGAAAATAAAAAAAACCGCTTTACAACCTATCGTAAAGCGGTTTTTTTTAAAAATTCATCTTTTTTCGATTATCTTTTCAGAGCCACTTCAATTAAAGTACCATAAAACTCTTGTTCAGTCATACCAGTCGCACGTACTTGCTGCGGAATAAAGCTCTGTGGAGTTTGTCCTGGAATGGTATTGATCTCAATAAAATAAAACTTATCCGTCTCCTTCTCCAAAAAGAAATCAATACGCACCATTCCTTTGCAATTCAATCGCACATAAATCTCTTTTAATATTTTTGAAATTCGAGATTGTTGTTCTTTATTAAGATCTGCAGGAGTGATTTCTTCTGTTAATCCAGGAATATACTTTGCCTCAAAATCAAAAAACTCACGTGTAGTTTTCACCTCCGTTGCAGGAAGTACAATCAATTCACCATCTATATTACGATAGATTCCTTCAGAAAATTCACGTCCATGTACAAACTCCTCTATGATCACTTGGCTCCCTGTATTCTCCGCATCAAAAGCCTTATCAATTGCGGCCTGTAACTCTTCAGCAACTTTTACTTTTGTCATACCGATACTACTACCCCCAGCATTTGGTTTTACAAAATACGGAAGTGATAATTTCTCTTCCACTAAGAACACACCTTCTGCACGTTGCGTATCAAATAATAACACAGATTTTGCTAAGTTTATATGTTCAATATCTGCGAGTATTGCTTTTGTATATCCCTTATTCATGGTCAGCGCCGAAGTCAAGGCATCGCAAGAAGTATAAGGTATACCCACTAAATCAAAATAACTTTGCAGACGACCATCCTCACCAGGAGAACCATGTACCATGATAAATGCTAAATCAAACTTCAATATGCTATCATTAAGCAATAAGGTGAAATCTTCTTTATTGATAGGACATTTTATCCCAGAATCACTTACATAAAACCAAGCATCCTGTGTAATCGTAATTTGATAGATATCATATTTGTCATGATCCAACTGTGAATAAACAAATGCCGAACTTTTAAAAGAAACTTCCGCTTCGCCTGTATAACCTCCAGTTATTAATGCTATTTTTGTTTTCATAAAATTATAGTGATTCTTATAGCAAATATAATTTGCGATACACAGAAAAACGAATAATTTTGTTCAATAATTAAATGAAGTGTATTCGAAACAAATAATGGCGCTAAACTTGCTTGAAAAGAATACTATAAAATGATTTTTTAAAGAAATATAAATGTCAAAAATATTACAATATTTAAGAACTAATACGTTTAGAAACAATCTTCTAATTGCCATAGGTTTTGTTTTAGCAATTTTCCTATTCATCTATTTAGGTTTAAAAGTATATACGAAACATGATGAGTCCATCGAAGTCCCACAAGTAAAGGGATTACATGTCAGTGCTGCTATTTCAGCATTAGAGAATGCTAATTTAGAATATCAGATTGATTCTGTGTATCAAATGGATGCTAAACCCGGCTTGGTGATTGAGCAAGATCCTGAACCCAAATTTCATGTAAAAACCGGAAGAACAATTTATCTGACCATTATTACACAAGTAGCGCCTGAAATTGCGTTCCCTAAAATTAAGGATAAAACATTAATTGAAGCTTCTTCCATACTAAAAAATCATAATTTACGTATAGGTGATACAACTTATGTGGCTGATATCGCAAGAGACATCGTATTAGATGCCCAATTTGCAGGACAGTCTATTCGTGAAGGCAGAATGATTACAAAAGGATCTAAGATTGATTTAATACTCGGTAATGGTCAAGGTGCAAATGAAGTTCAAATACCAGATTTGTCAGGGCTTACTGTTGCAGAAGCAAAATTTGCACTTCAAGGAATAGGATTATCCTTAGGGACTGTTACATATGATATTGGTGTTTCAGACACCAGTACCGCGCGTGTCATTACACAATTTCCAGGATTAGAAACAGGTATAACAAGTATTGGTTCTAAAATTGACCTCACTTTGTCAAATAGCATTCCGACTACTCCTACAACAACAAATCCTTCTTCAACACAAAAACAAAAAACAAATCCATAAAAATGGAAAATAAAAAGAAAATACCAAGTTGGTTAAAAATTAGCATTCTCCTGATCTTTGTCGTTGGAGGTTATTTTGGTTGGACGGCTTACAAGACCTTCTTAGCGTCAAATGTTACCGACAATCAAAAATATTTATATATCAATACAGGAGACACTTATGCACAAGTATTGCAAAAGATCAAAGAACAAAAAATAGTTTCCGATCCTACTAGTTTTGATAGAGCAGCAAAATATCAAAATTACACCGATAATGTTAAGCCCGGACGTTACGCATTGACACCTGGTATGAACAACAGAAGATTTATTGGTAATTTAAGAGGTGGTTATCAGGAACCAGTTAAGTTTAGGTTTGAAAATATCCGTTTAAAAGAAAATTTCGCCGCAAAATTAGCAGATAATTTTGAAGCAGATTCTGTTACATTTTTGACGTTACTCAATAATGAAGATCTAGCAAAATCGTATGGTTTTACTAAGGACAATTTCATTGCGATGTTTATCCCGAATACATACGAGCTGTATTGGAATACAACACCTGAAAAGCTATTTGCCAGATTTCATGATGAATGGGAAAAATTTTGGACACCGGAGCGTTTGGCTAAAGCAAAAGCAATCAATTTGACACCTCAGCAAGTAAGTTCACTTGCAGCAATTGTAAAAGGTGAAGCATTGCATAAAGATGAAATGCCTGCTATAGCTGGTTTATATTTAAACAGGCTGCAAAAAGGAATGTTATTACAAGCAGATCCAACAGTTATTTTTGCCAATAACGATTTCACTATCCGTCGTGTACTAAATAAACACTTGAGAGTAGATAACCCTTATAACACTTACGTCTACAAAGGTCTCCCTCCAGGTCCGATTATGATGCCAAGTATTGTAGCAATAGATGCGGTGCTGAACTACAAGCACCATGATTATATTTATATGTGTGCCAAAGAAGATTTTTCAGGTTATCATGCGTTTGCCACAAATGTTGCCGAACATCAAATAAATGCACGTAAATTTCAAAAAGCATTAGACGAACGAAATATCAAAAAATAATATGTTTCAATTCGAATATCAAACCCGTGTACGCTATGCTGAGACCGATAAAATGGGATATGTGTACTATGGAAATTATGCAGCATTTTACGAAATAGCACGCACTGAAATGCTTAGAAGTACCGGATTTTCTTATCGAGAATTAGAAGATATGGGTGTGATGTTACCTGTCATCGAGATGAAGTGCAAATACATCAAGCCGGCAAGATATGATGATTTGATAACCATAAAAACAACCATCCGTATCAAGCCTGCTGTAAGAATTATATTTGAATATGAATTATTCAACGAAAAACAAGAATTAGTAAATACGGGGGAGACAACGTTGGTTTTTGTCGATATCGTCAAAAATAAACCGACAATGCCACCCGCCATTTTTTTAGATAAAATGTCGAAATATTTTGATTAATCATGTCAAAGATTCATCACTACTTATTGCAATTAAAACCTTACAATCAAGTTGTTGAATGGAGCAAAGCGGTCATTTTACCTGGATTCGGATCTCTACCATTATATACAGTAGCTGTATTTTTTTTTCAAGAAATATCCCGTGATTCAATCTTAAGTAAGGCATCTTCCCTTTCTTATAGTTTCATGTTAGCCATTTTTCCTGGCATTATCTTTCTTTTTACGTTGATTCCTTATATACCCATAGACAATTTTCAGGAACAGCTTTTAGAGTTTTTAGAAGTTGTGATCCCGCGAAATGCCTATGAAGTCGTCGAAACAACACTAGAAGATATTATCAAGAATCAGAATGGCGGTCTCCTATCTTTCGGTTTTATATTAGCCACATATTTTGCGACCAATGGTATGGCATCCATGATGCGGGCTTTCAATAAAGCATCCCTCATGGCGGAAAAACGAACATGGATCAAGCGTAGAATGATTGCACTTGGACTTGCTTTTTTGATCATCACCGCACTAACAGTAGGAATGACCATATTTACGTATGCCGGCATTATTGTCAATTATTTAAAAGACAGTATCGCGATCACCAAAAGCTTCTGGGCATTCGTTATCAAAGCAGCACGATGGCTAATCATATTTGGAATTTATTTCTTTACCGTAAGCTGTCTTTATAAATTTGCCCCGACATCATCACGTAGATGGAAATTGTTTAGTCCAGGGGCTACACTGGCAACAATATTAGCCATCCTGACCTTTTCTGGTTTTGCATTTTACATCAACCACTTTGGTACATATAACAAACTATACGGTTCTATCGGCACCTTAATTGTAATTATGATCTGGATGTACCTCAATACATTAATATTGCTGATCGGGTATGAATTGAATGCTGCAATTGCATTATCCAAACAAAGCATTAAAATAGTACGACCAAAATCATACAATTCATTTAAAGGTATTAATGAACAATAATCTCCTATCCATTTTCCCGCTCCATAGTCCGATTAAAAAAATTGGGTTATCCACAACAAGCATCCTTTCGCTATCATTAGCTTACTAAATGATATTTGATACATTAAGTATATGGAAACAGATCCATCCATCTGTTACAATAGCACAACCCAAAAAATTATAAATAACTATTTTACAACAACTTATAAATACACAATAATTGAAGCTCTAAATGATATAGATCGTTTTATTACCTCTATTTTAACACGTATACCTGGATATGTGGTCTACTTAACTGATGGTGTATCTATTTATAATACCCAAGAATAAACGTAATGTGGATAACATTTTAAAAAAAATAATATATAAATACTTGTTAATAAAAGTTTTTCGTATTTTTGCAGTCCCTACAAAGTGGGGAAAAGGAGAAAAAATAATTAATGGCAAAAAAACAAGAAGTAGAAAAAGAGTTAGCAGCGAAAAACGCAGAGCTACAAGGCGCTGACACCAGAGTGGTGAAAGACACAGAAAAAATTGAATCAGAGGCTGATTCAAAACTAATCGAAGAAATCAAATCTAACACATGGATCACTCCAGAAGGTGAATTCGACTGGGATGCTAGTGACAAAGGTTTCGGAAATTACAGCGAGGCTGAGCGCGCTAAATTAGAAGAACAATACGCAGGTACTTTCAACCAAATCAATCAAGGTGAAATTATCGAAGGTACTGTTGTTTCTATCAACAGTAAAGACGTTGTCTTGAATGTTGGTTTCAAATCTGACGGTTTGGTTTCATTATCTGAATTCCGTGACTTACCAGAATTGGCAGTTGGTGATGTAGTTGATGTTTTCGTAGAGTCGCAAGAAGATGCTAATGGACAATTAGTATTATCTCGCAAACGTGCTAAAACTCAAAAATCTTGGGAAGCTATCAATGAAGCATTGGAAAATGATGCTATCATTAACGGTTTTGTTAAAAGCCGTACTAAAGGTGGGCTTATTGTTGATATCAAAGGTGTTGAAGCATTCTTACCAGGATCTCAAATCGATATCAAACCTATCCGTGATTACGATGTTTACGTTGGTAAAACAATGGAATTCAAAGTTGTTAAAATCAACCACGAATTTAAAAACGTTGTCGTATCACACAAAGTTTTAATTGAAAACGACTTAGAGAACCAAAAATCTGAAATCGTATCTAAATTAGAAAAAGGACAAGTATTAGAAGGTACTGTTAAAAATATCACAGATTTCGGTGTGTTCATCGATTTAGGTGGTGTTGATGGTTTACTTCACATTACTGATATTTCATGGGGTCGTATCGAGCATCCAAAAGAGGTATTATCATTAGATCAAACTATCAACGTGGTAGTATTAGATTTTGATGATGAGAAAAAACGTATCGCTTTAGGCTTGAAACAACTTTCTGAGCATCCTTGGGAATCTTTAGATAAAGACTTAGCTGTTGGTTCTAAAGTAAAAGGTAAAATCGTAACAGTTGCTGATTACGGTGCTTTCTTAGAAATCATCCCAGGTGTTGAAGGTTTAATTCACGTTTCTGAAATGTCTTGGTCTCAAAACTTACGTTCTCCACAAGAGTTCTTAAAAGTAAGCGATGAAATCGAAGCTGAGATCTTAACTTTAGATCGCGAAGAACGTAAAATGAGCTTAGGTATCAAACAATTGACTCCAGATCCTTGGAAAAATATCGTTGAGCGTTACCCAGTTGGTTCTAAACAAACTGCAGTAGTTAAAAACATGACTAACTTCGGTGTGTTCGTAGAATTAGAAGAAGGTATCGACGGTTTGATCCATATCTCTGATTTATCTTGGTCTAAAAAAATCAACCACCCTAACGAATTCACTAAAGTTGGTGAAAAATTAGATGTTGTTGTTTTAGAATTAGATGAAGAAAACAGAAAATTATCTTTAGGTCACAAACAATTAGAAGAAAACCCTTGGGATACTTTCGAAACAATCTTCACTATTGATTCAGTTCATGAAGGTACAGTATTGAAAGTTGGAGACAAAGGTGATATCGTTGCTTTACAATATGGTGTTGAAGGATTCTGTCCATCTAAACACTCTGTAAAAGAAGATAATTCTGCACTTAAAGTTGATGAAGTTGCTTCATTCAAAATCATTGAATTCAACAAAGAAAACAAACGTTTAGTAATTTCTCACTCTCGCATTTGGGAAGATGAAAGAGCTGAAGCACGTGTTGAAGAATTCAATGCTCGTAAAAAAGAAGCTAAAGTAGCTAACAATGCTGTTAAAAAAGTGAAAGATTCAGTTGAGAAATCTACATTAGGTGACTTAGACGTTCTTGCACAATTGAAAGAGCAAATGGAAGGTGATGAGAAAAACGGTAAATAGTTTTTAGCATCAACTCAATCATATTAAGCCCTAGCAAATTGCTAGGGCTTTTTTGTTTATATCAAAAACATAATTAAATTTACCTAACATAAATTTAGTAAACCATGTATTTTCCATCTTCCCTCATTACCACAGCACAGCTGCAAAAAGAATACGAAAAACCTAATGTCATCTTATTAGACTGCACGATTGACAAAGTGGGACAGTCCTTAAAAGATGCGCAATTAGCATTGATACCAAACTCCCTATTCTTCGATATTGAGAACACATTCTCTGATCACAGTAGTCCCCTACCACATACACTCGTTTCGACAGAAGTATTTACAAAAGGCATTCAAGAATTAGGTATTAACCAAAATAGCATCATTATACTATATGATCGGTGGGGTGTATATTCAAGTCCTCGAGCATGGTGGATGTTCAAAGTGATGGGTTTTGAACAAGTTTATGTTTTAGATGGGGGATTGCCTGCATGGCAAGAAAAACATGAGCCAATAGCTGATCAATACATAAAACCATTAGCTAAAGGCAACGGTGAAGCACGATTTAATAGAGCATGGTATGCAGATAAGGATTATATATTAACGCAATATCAAAATAGCGGAACACGTATTATAGATGCTCGTAGCCAAGCTAGATTTACCGCATCAGCCCCTGAACCAAGAGCAGGATTAAGAAGAGGACATATTCCATATTCATCTAATCTTTCATTTGATCTAGTACTAGAAGGAAATAACTACCGTTCAAAAGAGGAATTGAAAAAATTATTTGAAACATTCAATGCTACCCATGAACAAATCTTCACCTGTGGCTCTGGAGTCACAGCATCCATATTAGCTTTTGCTAGTCATTTAATCGGTAATCAAAACATCAAAGTATATGATGGTTCTTGGTCCGAGTGGGGACAAGAAGATCTTGATTTACCTATTGCCCAATAGGTCTACACATCCACAAAAACACAAAACAAATAGAGCGGGAAATGATTAGATCCAAAAAAAAATAAAGCAAAATAATTAAACGCTTAGATTAACGGATAATATGGCTATACAACATGACTATTTTAATAAATAGCAGGTGAAAAATTAAATAGATTTAGATTTCAAATTAGATCTTCGTATTCCAGAAGTAAAGATCCTCAACTATCCGAATTTTATGGCTGTCGATTAAGCTTCTCACCACATCTAATTTTATCTCATCATCACCAATAGAAATTTGTCCGATCAGATCTTGAATAGTTTGGGGTTTACCCAGTAAAATACGTTCAATCTCTAGCTTAATATTACGGTGCATCATCACCTTATGATTCCGAATAAGACAAAGATCACAAACTTGACAAAACAAGGTATTCTGCTCACCAAAATACTGAAGGAGTGACTGACTGCGACAAAGTGAATGCTCAATATAATTGAGCATGGCTTCCACTTGAGTAATTTTGACCTGTTGCCTTTCTCTAATAAAAACATGATCGACATATAGATTTTTATAATCGACACGATCTTGTAAAAACGATAATTGAGGAGCATCAGTAGGTGGTATATAGCTTGCAATTTCCATTTGTACCAAAGCATGGATTAAGCTGACAATCTGCTCATAAGATACCCCTAATTTCTTAGCAAACTCGTATTCATTTATGGTAATATAATCATCAAAAACACCACCATAAGATCGTAAAATTGCTTTTATAAGTTTATCGTACCGCTCGTATTGTACTTGGATCTTGTATAATTCCTGATGATTGACTTCAAATTTAAACCTTGAAGGAATAAAAACTGCTTCCGATACCGCTAACCATCCGTCTTTTTCTAAAAATTTGAGCGCACTCAAAGTCGGTATTGTTTCAATTTTATATTTTTTTATAAAAGCGACAACATCAAAATCAAATGTAAGCCCCTCACCCGCTCCATATGGGATTTGAAAATGATTACATAAATGATGGTATACCTGTTGAATAAAAGCGACAGAAGGAAAACTAAGTTTAACATTTTTTAAAAGACGGTCCTTATCTCCCTGTTGATACAATAAGACAGGAAACGCTTTTTTTCCATCTCGACCAGCCCGACCTGCTTCCTGATAGTAAGCTTCTAAAGATTCGGGAATATCCAAATGAATAACAAATCTGACATCAGGTTTATCGATTCCCATCCCGAAAGCATTTGTAGCCACAATGACACGAGTCCGGTTTTGCATCCAAGCCTCTTGCTTGCTATCACGTTCTTTTCCTAATAATCCAGCATGATAAAAATCGGCACTAATCCCATTATTTACTAAATAACGGGCTACCTCCTGTGTTTCTCTTCTATTACGAACATATACGACACCTGAACCACCCAGCTTTTGAATGATTCGGATCATCCGTCCAGCTTTATTTTCTTCTTCTAGGGCCATATAACCTAGATTATCGCGCAAGAAACTTTTGACAAATACATTATTCTGCTTAAACTGCAGTTTATCTTGGATATCTGCGATGACCGCAGTCGTTGCCGTAGCCGTCAACGCAAGGAAAGGTACATCAGGATGTAATTCCTTTAATTTACCCAGTTGCAAGTAAGGAGGCCTGAAGTCATACCCCCATTGTGAGATACAATGAGCTTCATCAATGGCAAAAAGATTGACAGGCATATGTTTGATACGTTCCTGTACCAATTCACTGTAGAGACGCTCCGGAGATAAATACAGGAATTTGATCTGCCCGAAAATGCAATTATCTAAAATAATATCCACTTCTCTAGGCTTCAGACCCGAGTAGATCGCAACCGCTTGGATACCGATATCTTTAAGATGCTGCACTTGATCTTTCATCAGAGCGATTAATGGCGTTACAACTATACAAATGCCTGGCAGCATCATTGCCGGAATTTGAAAACAAATTGATTTGCCACCCCCGGTTGGCAAAAGTGCCAACGTATCTCTCTTCTCCAGAACAGATTGAATGATTTCTTCCTGTAATGGACGAAAACTATCATGTCCCCAATACTGTTTTAAAATGCTGATGCTATCTAAACTCATAATAACTCCTGATCCCAAACATACGCAAAATTATTTTTTATGCTATAATGAGCCACCCCCAAACTATCCAGTTGATGCTCCCAAATTCTGATATTGGCGTCACTGCTTGTACCATCAAATAAAACAAGCTTCGGGTCAACAAGTTTAATATGATCGACAAAATTCCATTTACTATTTTTGCGTACAACCAAGATATCTGTCGGCTGCACCGTAGGAGATCCATATTCTAGCATTTGAACGGTAAAATTTGATTTCTGAATGAGATAATTTGTCCTGAGAGAATCACTTGAAGCCAATGAAATAAAATCAATATCTTTCCAGTTTGAAAATCGCGTTAAATCCCGATTGACACTATAGACTAAATTTCTAGAATTTAAGGAATCAAAAGAACTAATTAAAGTAACCTTACTCTTATTTATAAAGGCAAGAGTGATTTCTTTTCTCGTATTATAAATACGAAAACCGCTATAATTTAATTGAACATATTGCTGGTAACTAAATAGTATGATTAAAACAAATAAAAAAATAGTGCTGCAATATAAAGCAGATTTATTTCTCCAATACCATGCATAACTACCTACCAATACCACTGCAATACTGAGCAGAACCATAAGCGGAGAAAAAATAAGACCTGTCCATGTTGCAAAGGGCAATTGATCCAAGAACTTCAACATCTCGAACATCATTTGGATACACCATTGCATTATATTTCCTAACCATACATTCACAATTTCAAACGGACTAAACAGCATTCCTATTCCTACATACATGATGATGGTAACAGGGACGATAACGAGCACATTTGCGATCAAAAAGTAATTCGGAAACTGACCAAAATAATATAGAGCCAAAGGAGCAGTCATTATTTGGGCACTTAATGAAATCATGATACTATCCCAACCTATACGTCCAAAGCGACTGCCATCAAGAAAAATTGGACATTTAAATAATGGAAAAAGTAAAACAATACCCAACACCGCACAATAAGATAACTGAAACCCGATATCAAATAGCATATTCGGCTCCAATAAAAGCAGTACGAATGCAGATGATGCCATCGTATTTAACATATTAGCTTCCCGCTGTATCAATCTAGAAATCAAGAAAAAACTAAGCATTATCGCAGCCCTTAAAATCGAGGGAGCCATACCTGTTAAAATAGTATAAGCCCATATTGATAACAGTAATAAAACAAGCCTAAAAACATTAAAAGCATCATTTCCTTTTAATTGCTTTAATATCCACATCAGAAACAAGAACACAATGCCGACATGCATACCCGAAACACTCAACACATGAATCGTCCCAGTATTGCTAAATGTCTGTATAACCTCAGAAGACATCATCGTCCTATATCCGACGATAAGTGCTACAGCAATTTGAAAAGATTCCTCATCTGCCACATACTTTTTAAATTTATCAACTAAATTTTGCCTTATCTGAAGTGCCAAAGCCTTTATATGCCATCCTTTATTATGATTAATAATCTTATATTCATGAGCATTCAAGAAGATATGAGCATGGATACCTTGATGCATCAGATAATTCTTATAGTCAAATTCAAGCGGATTATAAGATGTAGGTATTTGTTGTATCTTATTGACAAACATGAGCTCATCACCATAACCAATCGATGTAGTACTATCCAATACGATAGTCATCATAAGTTTACCCGTAGCTTTTCTAAAAGATACTCCGATCTGCTGTGCTAGCACTTTAACAGGAAATCTGACTATACCATTTTTCACAATAGGCTCATCATCCACAATCCCGACCAACTGTTCACTTGCCTTCCCGTAAAAATGAGCACGATCAATATCAGCGTATGTCCTCCAAATATTCCACATTCCAAATACAGATAACATGAAATAACCATTGATCATAAATAAAACACCCAATCTCGAACGTTGAAAAAAGAAGATAAAATGAATGATAACACTAATAACAAGTGATATTTGAACCATAATAAAACGACTATCGTCAGCTCTACTAGCATTCGCTATCCATATACCTAAACCGTAAAAAAACAGAAATTTAAGAAAAGGAACTTTCTTCATCTGTTCATAAAAATTAGTTCTCATCAGAATTGGAATCTTAACTGCAATTTAATTTCTGATTTCAGATTACCTTGGATCACATCTAAACCCGATCCTATACTTGCTAATCCAGGATAATAAAATGCCGATACTTTGGCCCATACATCAATACCTTGACCTATCCTATATCGCACATTGTTATAAAAGCGCCAACCTTTTTGATAGTATAATGGAAATGAAGAAGCATATAAAACATCATTCTCATAAGCATATATCCGTGTATTATAACTATCCGTATGAAAATAAGCAATACGTAAATTCGTTGTCATTTTACTTTGATCCGGACTAAAAAACAAATCCTGATAGACCATCCAGCCATATTGTTTGTCCCCCAGCCCCTTCTGGTATTGGGTTCCCTCTCCACGACTACGGATACTCCAAACGTTACTCAGTTTATACCTATATTCCAATCTTAATTGAGCTTTGCTTACCTCTGCTAATCCAGTAGCAGCATCGTTGGTACTTTCAGCATTTTCTTCCTTGACACGATAGCGTACACGTAAAGATAAATGTCCTCTTTTATACCAGATATAAGAAAATTGAGATAAGACATCATACCCCGAAGAAGGTTCCGATACACGATAACGAAGCCATGGAAATTTAAAAATGTCAACATAAGTAGTCCACTGAACTTTTCGAGAAGGATGGTAGACCAACCCCGTATAGAGTCCCTTTTCATTGCGCGCACCCTTCGTTTCACCCATTGATTGCGCAAAAAAACTGTGGTAATTCTTCTGATAATCCCGGTATAACAACACAGTAGAAAACTGAGGAGATACGCAAGTGATCGCACCTGCTAACCAAGCATATCCACTGTCGAGACTAGTTGCAAGCTCACCAAAAAAATAAGAATTACGAAACGTATAATTATAATAGACACTTGCATTTCGCAGTAAATTTCCCTCAAAGTCGTACTTATTTTCAGGTCTTTTCCCAAGCAATTTGCTTCCATCAAGATGAGTCGCGACAAAATTGCCCCCAATTTTCAATCTATTTTTGCTATACATGATATTATTCCCGTACACCAGCTGCCCAATAGCCTTTCTATACCCTTGTTCAGTAGGAGTTCGATGAAGACCTGAAATTGCCAATGTAGTTATTGCTCTTTCATCATTAATCACTTTCACATTCCCATCAATGAGCCTATAAGAAATATAAGGTGTAAGTTCAAACCGACCAATAGCTACAGTACCCGATATCCCTCTTAAGAAATTAGCCTCATTCAGTGAAGTATATGATCTCAATCCAGCACCCTGTCTAGCCGCACTTTCAATCATGCTACCCTTACCAAAACTTAAACCATTCCACATCGTCAAACCCTGGCCTATTTGCAAAGCAAAATCGCCAATTACCACCTGCTTTACTTTACCAAGATCACGAATAGACAAACTTGCCGAGTAAAAATCAAAACCATAACGCTGTTTATCCCTAAAAAAAGGTTCTCCAGCATCTTTATCCATATTGATGGACAATCGAATCTTATTATTATAATTAAAACGATACCGTATCAAGTATCTATTGGGATCTCCTAGGTAACGAGACCGAGTCGTATCCCTGATCTGATAACCTTTAGCTTGATGCAGTAAACGACCATAGCGCAACATCACTTCCTGTTCAGCTTTTGTCACTAAATTTTTCAATGTAAAGTCCCGATAGTGGATCGTATTCGAAACGGTAACAAATGGAAGTAAATTTTGAACCGTTCGAACATCAAAACCAGCAATACTTTGCAGCTCTTGCACCGAAATAAAATCGCCAGATTCCTTTCGATGTGCCAACAAATTCTCAATTTGAAGCATACTCAGAAATAATAAGTCCTGCAACTCATCACCATCAGTTGTGTTCAGATTGATCGGATGCTTGATATAATGGGACCAACGCTCAGATATTTCACTTGCATCTACGTCTTGATCCAATTCTTCCAAAAGCTGTTCAAATAATTGGTCTAAGGTCAATTCAGGATTTCCTTGAGCAAAGATATAGGATGGGTCCAGCAGGAAAATCCAAGATAATAAGTAGAGTTTTAATTTCATAGGCTTTTGCTATACGTAGTTACTCATTAGAAATATTGAAAATAGATGATGCTCCATATGTTAAATTGGCATCATGGATTCAACATTATTTCCCGAAAGCTTTGTAAAAAGCAATCGAAAAAAATTAGAGATATACGTTATAATTAAAATAACATATGCACATTTTAAAATGTTGGAATAACTATCACCTCAGGATCAGCAATAACAGACACAGCATTAGCAAGTATAATATGGCTTAATTATTCATTTAATAAACCATATTAGGTTAAATAATGAATAATTGGTTCTCGACATAAAGGTTCTAGTTTCCTTTCTTAAACGATTTATTTAGGCTTACCAGTAGTCTTGAATGTATAAAAAGTCAATTTAAATATCAAGAAAAACTAATAAAATATTTAATTTACGGTTATTATTTTAATTGCACAAGAGATGTAGTCAATTTATAACAAAAAAAGGTCTAACTACCGAAGCAGTTAGACCTTATAAAATCTTAATCTTAAATTTTAGATATCTATTTTAGCATAACGTGAATTACGTTCGATAAATTCGCGACGAGGAGCAACCTCGTCACCCATTAACATCGAAAATATACGATCACACTCAGCAGCATTTTCAATTGTAACTTGACGCAATGTACGAGTATCAGGATTCATTGTTGTATCCCACAGTTGCTCTGCATTCATTTCACCAAGACCTTTATAACGTTGTACATGCACACTATCTTCCTTACCACCACCTTTCAACTGTTGAATAGCATTCAAGCGTTGATCTTCATTCCAAGCATATTGATGATCTTTACCCTTCTTAACTAAATATAAAGGCGGAGTCGCAATATAAATATATCCTTTCTCGATCAGTTCTTTCATATATCTGAAATAGAACGTTAGAATAAGCGTAGTAATGTGAGAACCATCGACATCCGCATCGGTCATGATAATAATACGATGGTAACGCAATTTTTCTAGATTCAGCGCTTTAGGATCATCTGGAGTACCTAAGCTGACACCTAGAGCAGTAAACATATTTTTGATCTCTTCGTTTTCATAGATCTTATGTTCCATTGCTTTTTCAACATTCAGGATCTTACCACGAAGAGGCATGATCGCTTGATACTTACGGTCACGACCAGACTTAGCAGTACCACCCGCTGAATCTCCCTCGACAAAGTAAATCTCACATTTTGTAGGATCGTTATCTTGACAATCTGCTAACTTACCAGGTAAACCAGAGCCGCCCATTACTGTTTTTCTTTGTACAAGATCACGAGCCTTACGAGCTGCTGCACGAGCTTGAGCTGCAATAACGACTTTTTGAACGATTGCTTTAGCCTCCCTAGGATTTTCTTCCAAATATATATTTAAAATCTCCCCTACAGCAACATCAACAGCACCCATTACTTCTGAGTTCCCTAATTTAGTCTTTGTTTGTCCTTCAAACTGAGGCTCGGCGACTTTTACAGAAATAACAGCTGTCAATCCCTCACGAAAATCATCACCCGTAATTTCGACTTTCAAATTTTTCAATAATCCAGAACGATCAGCATATGCTTTTAAAGTACGTGTCAAACCACGGCGGAAACCCGCAACATGAGAACCACCTTCGATTGTGTTAATGTTATTCACATATGAATGCACATTCTCTGTGTAAGTCTCGTTATATTGTAAAGCCAATTCAACTGGAATCCCTTGTTTGATGCCTTCGACATAAATCGGATGTGGAATAATCGGATGACGGTTACTATCTAAAAACTGAACAAACTCTTGTAATCCACCTTCAGATAAAAACACATCTTGACGTAAAGTACCATCTTCCAAAGTCTCTCTTTCATCTGTCAAGGACAACTTGATCCCTTTATTTAAGAAAGATAACTCACGAAGACGGCTCGCCAATGTATCATAGTTATAGACCGTAGTCGTTGTGAAAATTTCACTGTCTGGAGTAAACGTAACAATAGTACCGTTTAGATCAGAATCTCCAATCTCCTTAACCGTATATAATGGCTTACCTTTCTCATACTCTTGCTGAAAAACTTTACCATCACGGTGAACAACTGCTGACAAATGAATAGATAAGGCATTCACACAGGAAACCCCCACACCGTGAAGACCACCTGATACCTTATACGTATCCTTATCAAATTTACCACCAGCATGTAATACAGTCATTACAATCTCCAGTGCCGATTTATTCTCCTTCTTATTGATACCAGTTGGAATCCCACGTCCGTTATCTTTGACGGAAATAGAATTGTCTTTATGGATAGTGACAAAAATATCTGTACAATAACCTGCAACGGCTTCATCGATAGAGTTATCGACTACCTCATATACCAAATGGTGCAAACCTTTAACCCCGGTGTCTCCAATATACATGGAAGGGCGTTTACGTACAGCCTCTAATCCCTCTAAAACTTGGATATTATCAGCTGAATAGGATGATGCATTTTTGTTTTCTTCGCTCATTGAAACTAATTAAATACTTGTAATCAAAAATACGAAATTTTAACCACTTTAACAAGTAAACGAGATGTGATCACAAGCAATTTAATACGCTATAATTCCATAATTATTTTATATTTTAGCATTCGAAAATCCGAAATGTAATTTTTTTATAGTAGGTTTGTTCTTATTAAAACGTGTAATCAAATAAACAATGAGTAATATATTTTCAACTTTATCAAAAGTAACCTTGGGACTAGCTATTTCGGTTGCTGCAGTATCTTGTTCTCAAGAATCAAAAACAACAGGTCCGACATCTTCTAAGGACTCTACATCAACAAAAGAGACCTCAACAAAAGTTGAGAAAATCGTATACATCAATTCAGATTCTCTATCTCAAAAATATGAGTACTTCAAAGATATCAGAAGTAAATTAGAAGCTAAAGTTAAAAAAGCACAAGCCGACTTGCAAGGTAAAAGCCAAGCCTTCCAACGTGAAGTAGCAGATTACCAACAAAAAGCTCCTAATTTGAGTGCAGCTGAAAGACAAGCTACAGAAGAAAAATTAGCACGTAAGCAAGATGAATTAAGCCGTTTAGATCAAAACGCATCCTCTTCATTAGCGCAAGACGAATCTGCTGAATTCAACAATGTATATAACAAAATTACTGAATTCTTGAAAAAACACGCTAGTGATAATGGTTACACACTGGTGTTGACATATTCAAAAACAAATCCAACAGTATTGTATGCAGATTCAAAATTGGAAATTACCAATGAAGTGGTGAAACAATTAAATGAAGAATATAAAAAAGAAAAGAAATAACATTTCTAAAATAAGAAAATAAGAAAGCCGCTCAATAGCGGCTTTCTTATTTATACACAATTTGCAAATTGAAAATCTCTTCGCTATCTTAACATCTTAATCCGATTCCATAATATGATATCCACCATAGTAAGTAAAGAGCAGGCGAATTATGAATGGATCGATGTGTTCGAACCAAGTGTGACCGATCTCGAAACCTTGAAAGAAAAATACAAGCTCAATCAAGCATCGATTAAAGATTCATTAGAGCCAGAACATCTACCCAAAATAGAAGAATTTGATAATTATACCTTTATCATATTACGGATGGTATCATCAACATTTAAAGATAATTCGGATAATATTGGTGAGATAACAGACCGTCTTACTATTTTTTATGGTGCAGACTTTGTCATCACCCTTCATAAAAAAAATGTAGATTTTATTCACAAGATGAAATTGCTTGATTTTAGATCAACCAAACTGAGCGACACCAAGCATTTAGCCAATCACATCACGACAGCAGCTCTAGCAACGTTTGAAAAAATATTACCAAAAATATCCACCAAACTTGACGAATACGAAGAAAGCGTATTCCTTGCACGTCAGAAAAAATTAGTACTCAAACATGTCTATTTCATCAAGAGGCAGATTGATGTGGTCAGAAAGGTCATCATTCTATACAAAGAGATTGTAGAACATTTTCACGCCAATCAAAAAAGAAATGTGTATAGCAGAGATTTAAAAGACCTATTTTTAAGAACCAATACGCTGTATGACAATCTTTCGGAAAATACAAGTCAGCTACTCAACATATACTTTAACATCTCATCCAACCATACCAATGAGATCATGCGTATATTGACCATTTTCTCCGTATTTTTTATGCCCATTACTTTTGTAGCCGGCGTATATGGGATGAACTTTAAAAACATGCCCGAATTAGAATGGTACTATGGATATCCATTAGCAATCGCTATTATGTTGGGCATTTCCTTAGCGATTTACTATTGGTTCAAAAGAAAAGGTTGGCTATAACCCAACCTTTTTCTTCGGCGTAGTTGCCACAAAATCTTTTAAATAATAAGGCTCAAAATAAGCTACATCTTCAAATTCACCAGCCTGGTATTTTTCAAATGCAATTTGACTGATATCAACAGCATTTGTCTGAATACCCGCAATGACATCAACGCCATGCACATCGGAAAAAGAAGATTCCAGTTTATCTGCACCAGGGCCAAAGAGGCATATTCGATCATAATGACTCAAGTATTGATCAAAACTAGTTGTATCAATGATCAAAGCCTGCGTATCAACTAGCACCTTTCCAAGGTGATCAAAAAATATACAATAAACTTCCATTCGTCTCGCATCCAGCATCGGGATATACAGGTCATAAGGTAGCAATTGTGCCTGACTGGCGCGAAAACCTGTATAGATGCCCGTCAGTGTATTGACAGCGATCAGCGGAATATCTAAAGCGTAGCATAGACCTTTTGCAGTAGAAACACCGATTCTTAGCCCCGTATAAGATCCCGGCCCCATACTTACTGCGATTGCAGACAAATCGCCAAAACCTATATTTTCTCGATCCAATAATGTTTGAATAAGAATCGTTAGTCGAGAAGCGTGAACATGAGGTTCATCTACACTTTCGTGCTGGCGAACCTGCCCAGATTCAACAAGAGCTACTGAACATACAGAAGTTGAAGTTTCGATTTGTAAAATATAAATGCACATAATTATAGAAAAAAAATTAAGGAACAGGATCATGACCATGCCCACCCCAGGGATTACAACTCAAAATACGTTTAATTGCTAACCATCCACCTTTAAATGGCCCATATTTTTGTATGGCTTGATACCCATATTGTGAACACGTAGGTGTATACCGACAATTGGCGCCTAAAAAAGGGGAGATAAAAAGTTGATAAAATCGAATAAGGGCTAAAAACAGCAGACTAAAGAACCGCTTAATTATCTTTTGCCAAATATAATTTAGAACATTCATTCTGTAGTTTTAACAAAGCTTTTCCCATGTGACTATACAAAAAATCATACGCTAACAAGCCCTTACCAACATATTGTATTGTCAATAACAAAGGTAATTGATGCTGCTCTAAAAATGGAAGTAAACTATCATTTTTTTGCAAACGATAACATTCTTTCATTCGCCGTTTCATCAGATTACGATCAACAGCTCTTTTGAATCGTCTTTTTGAAACCGATAAGATGACTTGTGTTGAAGAATTTGCTAGAATGAGACCACTATCTTCTGAAGGTGAATAGAAGACGATACGGTAGGGATAACAAACAAAAGAAGAACCTTTATGAAACAATGCATCAATCAACTTGACACTACATAAACGTTCTTCTTTCTTAAATGTATTTTTAATCATAATCGATGACTGAAAAGTAGGCCACGTTACTACACGAGCCTCCTGGCCACCAGCTACGCAAAAATATTAACCTTTGTGACGACCTTCGTCAGAAACTGTAAGGCGTTTTCTACCTTTTGCTCTACGAGAAGCTAAAATTCTTCTACCATTTGCAGAACTCATACGATCTCTGAATCCGTGCTTGTTTCTTCTTTTTCTTTGCGATGGCTGAAATGTTCTTTTCATGACGCTTAATATGCTAAATTATTTTTGATTCTATTAATAAAACTCCCTAAAGAGGAATGCAAAAGTAAAATATATTTTAGAGAATTACAAACAATAATTGCAACTTCTCCAAAATAGTGGAATATTCAACAAAAAAACAGACAAAGAGAGGTTTTCTTTATCTGTTATGTATATGTTGATATGGGATTACTTGTTTTTAAGTAAATCTCTGATTTCGGTCAAAAGAACTTCTTCTCTAGGTGGAGCTGGCGCTACTTCTGGAGCTTTCTCTTCTTTACGTTTCATAGAATTCAAAGCCTTAATGACCAAGAAAATACAGAATGCAACAATAAGAAATTGAATGACGACATTAATAAAGTTTCCTAGATTAATCGATACTTCAGGTTTCTTAGCCACCTCGTCAGCCGCTTTAAGAACATATTTAATTTGTGAAAAATCAACACCACCCGTTAAATAACCAATTGGAGGCATAATGATATCATCCACCAGAGAAGTAACAATTTTCCCAAATGCACCACCGATAACAACACCGACAGCTAAATCAACTACGCTACCGCGCATAGCAAATTCTTTAAACTCTTTCAAAAATCCCATAAAATAAAATGTTTACTGTTGTAATTTTTAACCTAAATATAAGCTAATTTCGCTAAAATAGACATAAAATCATCTTTTTTTCTCATGTTTTTTCACTAAAACAATCAAGACATATCGCATTATAGAATAAAATAGACAGAAAAGAATTATATCTTTGGCTATATTTACAAATATTTTATTAACTGTATTTCAGTATTTTTATTTATTTTTAACACCACATATTCGCATAGTAATATTTCCTAAACATCGCCCATGAAAAAAATATTAATTGCTGACGACCATAGTATCGTTCGATTAGGAGCATCTGTTATTATAAAAGAAAGTATGCCGGAATGTGTTATTACGCAGGCCCAAGATTATAATGAAGTGCTCAAATTACTTCAAGAAGAAGTTTTCGATTTACTTTTACTAGACATTAACATGCCTGGTGGAAATAATATTAGAGTAGTAAAAGAAATACTAGAAATACAAGAATCTATAAAAATCTTAATATTTTCTTCTTATGACGAATCACTATATGCACTCCGCTATATAGAAGCTGGTGCTGCCGGATTTGTTAACAAAAGTACCGCAATGGCTGAATTGAGCAATGCCATACTTACAATAAGAGAAAGAGGCAAATACATGTCAGATGAAGTAAAAGATTTATATGTTAAAAAATTAACACAAAGCAAATCCAAGCTGAATACCATGAACCCCCTTTCAAGACTTTCCAATCGGGAGGTCGATGTTGCTAAATATCTAATCCAAGGACATGGAATAATTGAAGTCTCGACGACATTAGATTTAAGTCCATCGACGGTAAGTACATATAAGAGTCGAATATTTGAAAAATTAAATGTCTCTAATATTCCAGAACTCATTGAAATATTTAGAATTCACTCTGCAAACTAATCTGCAGAGTGAATTTAAAAAGTTAACGTAATTGATCAATCGTTACCACAGGAATATCTTTGCCACTTGGCGTGATGAGTTCTGTTTCTTGTCGATAGGTGTATCCATTCTTTTCATCCAGATCCCACAGCATAGGAGCAAAGAAATGAACACAAGCACTAAATCCTTGCATTATAGCGGCCATACTACCCGTATCTTTCGAATTTTTAGCCTCATTTTCGATTTCAAATACACCAGAAAAAGAACGACTTTTTAACGTATCCACCAATGCTCTCCAATCCATACTATCCGAACCTCCAAAACCAGGCAGCATAGCCTCATAATGATGACGATCCCAATCATGAGCTGGAATAGCGATATTAGCCGCCTTAGCAAGATCAGTATCTACATGTTGCATTGGATACATACCACCCCAATCTGTTCTTGCTATCGTATTTAAATTGCGTGTAGTCTTTACATGTATGCGATGCAAGCGTGCTATATCCATTGCGTTTATCACAGCAACCGGATCATTATGCTGCCAGACATCATGCGATGGATCATAGATTTCACCATGAGCCCGACTTGGTATCATCTCGTACATTAATTTTCGAGCAGCTA
Source organism: Sphingobacterium sp. UBA6320 (assembly GCF_002440335.1). NCBI lineage: Bacteria > Pseudomonadati > Bacteroidota > Sphingobacteriia > Sphingobacteriales > Sphingobacteriaceae > Sphingobacterium > Sphingobacterium sp. UBA6320. Next base: position 163,647 of record NZ_DJTA01000007.1, read on the forward strand.
AAACAGCAGGTAAATTATTATAAGTACTGGTATAACGAGACGATCGCCACCCTTCCATAGGACAATTTTCATACAGAACTGTCACTCCCAGATCTTCAGCATATTTTATAATCGGAGCAAAAACACGCTTATATTCATCTAGATTTTTTTGAAAACCATCAATCTGATTTCCAAGATCATGATTGTAACCAACAAAAGTTCCGACTTTAACATTATTCGCATCGCCCCCCAATAAATGAGCAATCCGGATTAGTTTTAATAAATGGTTTTGATTTTTAATACGTTCCCCCTCTTCTCCACCAATCATATTTTCAAAAGCACCCAGAGATAACTGTAGTTGCGACTGATTGAAAAGTGCTAAAGTGCTTTTTGCGTCTTCACGAGAAAAACCTTCATAATCTAAATGTGTTGCAGTATGATCTTGTCGAGTACCATCTTTTCTAAACACGCATAAATCAATGCCAGAAGCACCTATATCCTTTGTTTTATCTATTAAATCTGGTAATTCCAGCTTATCAAAAGCAGAACTCATTACCCATATTGGATTATTCATTTTATGATTCATATATATACGATTTAATTTTCTGTCATATGGAATAAACAGGTATATAAGCTCATTTTTCACAGCTTATTGTCATGTGTATATTCATAAATATGATGACATTCAATATAAATGGTTAAAAATTAAAGATACAAAAAAAGCTACCTCATACGAGATAGCTTTTATTATAATTTATTCAAAAATAAACTAATCTACATTATCATGTAAAAAAGAATTATTGGGTCTAATCTCTGTATTTCCGTCTTCAAATGACAGGGTAAATCTAGAAACCTGAGATTGAGAAGAATGCGGCGTATCATCTAATGACATCTGCTTTCTTTTATAAGCAGGCTCATTCTCTAATTCTTGAAGTCCATTTGAAGATTTCAATTTCATACTCAATTCTTTTAATCTCAAGATACGCTCTTTAGTACGCACCAACTGATCTTCAAAAGAAACTTGCTCTTCTTCTACTTGCTCAATTTCTGCTTTGTTATTCACTGAAGCTGAAAAATTACTATTTTGTTCTTCTTGAGCAGAAACAGAACCTGTAGCATACTCATCAAATACTGTTGGCATTTGAAATTGAAATACTGAAGGAGATGTTTTTAATTGAAAATCATTCCCCTTTTGCATAGACAATGATTCCTCTTCCACTACTTCTTCAAAATTCAATTCATGGCGAATAATCGCATTTTCTTCTACCTTAACTTGAGCTTGTTGTTGAACAACGTTTTTAGGTGTTGAAAATAAATCGTTTGTCGTCGTAGGTGCAGAAAAATTCTCTGTATTAGTTTGAACAGGATTTACTAAAGGTGTGTTGCTTACCTCTTTTTGAACGAACTGGTTCACCGGTTTTATAAATGATGCAACTTGTTCAGCTGCAGTCAAAGGCATTGTAACTTTCGTATTCTCACGTTCCAGATCTCTTTCCTCAGAAGTCTGGAATCCTGTAGCAATAATCGTTACCGATAATTCCTCACCAAAGTTCTCATCAATACAGTTACCCCAGATTAGATCTGCAGAAAGACCCGCTTTCTCTTGGATATAATCCGTAATAATAGCTACTTCATCCATCGTTACTTCTTTTAAACCAGAAGTAATATTCAATAAAATATAACGCGCACCTTCGATCTCATTATCTTTCAACAATGGAGAAGCTAGCGCACCTTCTACCGCTTTGATGGCACGGTCTTCACCTTCCGCAACAGCATTACCCATGATCGCGACACCACTATCATTCATCACAGTACGCACATCTTTAAAATCGACGTTTACATAACCAGGAATAGTAATAATCTCTGCGATACCTTTTGCAGCAGTTGTTAATATATCATCAGCTTTTGCGAAAGCTGCAGTCATCGTTAAATTACCAAATATTTCTCTCAGACGGTCGTTTGAGATTACCAAATACGAATCTACATATTTCCGTAGTTCGGACAAACCTTCTTCAGCCTGAGAACGGCGTCGTTTACCTTCAAAAGTAAAAGGAGTAGTAATAATCGCAACAGTCAAAATACCCAATTCCTTAGCAGCTTTTGCTAATACAGGACTTGCACCAGTACCCGTACCACCACCCATACCAGCGGTAATAAAAAGCATCTTTGTGTTGGTACCCAACATACGTTTGATATCGTCAATACTTTCGATAGCTGAATTTTCACCCACATCAGGATCTGCACCGGCACCCATACCTTCTGTCAAACTCATACCCAATTGTACTTTATTAGGTATTGGACTTAATTCCAAAGCTTGAGCATCGGTATTACACACGATGAAATCTACTCCACTAATTCCTTGCTTATACATGTGGTTAACAGCATTACCGCCACCACCACCAACCCCAATAACCTTAATTATTGATGATTGTTCTTTTAACATTTCAAACTGTATTGACATATCTTATCCCTATTTAACTCATAATGACTTCAGTACAAACTTCACCTAAACTCAATATTCGTAATGTAATAATAACATATTTTCAACAATTTTTTTCCACAAATGTTTAAAATGTGGAAAAAAACCTAAAGTGTTGAAAACTATTTTTTATCCAAGAAAGTGGCATCATCAATTTCATTGCCATCCTTCATTAATTTTTTAAACCACGTTAATAAACCATGCTCCTTTTGTTGCTGCTCACCGACCTCTTTAACAGACTCGACATCTTTTTTGACAACCTTAGGTGCTCTTCTTGTTTCCACTTCATCCTCGTGCGCCTGAATACCCTTCATCAACAAACCAATACTGGTTGCATACAATGGGCTTTTCAATTCTTCATACAAAGCTTTCGGCAGGACTTCATTTTTCGCGAGGTATTCATTTGGAAAACCAATACGGCAATCGATACCCGTAATGTATTCGACAAGCTGCACCAGATGTTTTAATTGTGCACCTCCACCAGTAATAACGATACCACCGATCAGTTTATTTTCATATCCTGAAGATTTGATTTCATAATACACATGTTCGATGATCTCTTCCATACGTGCTTGAATAATGTATGCAAGATTTTTTACAGAGATCTCTTTTGGCTCACGACCCTTTAAGCCGGGAACACAAATCACCTCATTTTCCTTATTTTCATCAGCCAATGCCGATCCAAATCGTGTTTTTAATAATTCAGCTTGACTTCTCAATACAGAACAACCTTGACGAATATCTTCCGTCACTATATTTCCCCCCAACGGAATTACAGCAGTATGACGAATGATTCCCTCATGGAAAATAGCTACATCCGTAGTACCTCCACCAATATCAACTAAAACAACACCAGCATTTTTTTCGTCATCATCCAATACAGCTTCAGATGATGCCAAAGGTTCAAGAATCAATTCTGAAACTTCCAAATTTGAATTATCAATACATCTTTTGATATTTCGGATATCCGTAACACGACCCGAAATAATATGAAAATTCGCTTCGATACGACGACCAGCCATACCAATAGGCTCCCGAATACCCGGCTCATTATCAATAGTAAATTCTTGTGGCAACACGTGGATAATTTCTTCTCCAGGAGGCAACACCAATTTATACATATCTGAAATAAGACGTTCAATATCTCTTCTTGTCACTTCATCATCGCTATCAGTCTTGGTAAAAATACCACGATGTTGAATACTTTTAATATGTTGACCAGCAATACCAACATTCACCACCTTGATATCCACATTCGATTGATTTTCGGCTATTTCCACCGCCTCAAGAATGCTGCTCACCGTTTTTTGAATGTTAGCAACTACGCCTCGGCTTACTCCTGCCGAGTCTGCTTTACCAACTCCTAAAAGTTCTATTTTATTTCCGCCGCTCCGTCTTCCCACGGTAACGCAAATCTTGGTTGTACCAATATCGAGACCCACAATAATTGGGTTCTCTCTTTCGATTTCTGCTGATTTTGGGTTCATAATATTCTGTATTGATGCTGTATACTATAATGTGTTATTCTTTATTTTCTTCTCTGGATGATGCAAATCATCAAATGTCCAAACACCACGCTTTTCACAAATGATTTGACCTGCATATTTTACATTTACTTTATTGTAAGCATCAACCCCAACTTTAGGGATGATTTCTTTATAAAATGTTCTTAACAAACTAAATTTTTGTTCCAACGAATCCGCAGTGCCTATAATAAGCTGCTGATTGCCGACACGCGGAACCAATTCAATATCTCTATCATTATTGACAAATACCTGAACAACCTGATTGCTCCATAATTCATCATTTTCAATAAACTGCGTCACGCGAAACAGATCTTTCACTAAAGAAGTGTTGACCGAATCCAAGGGATTTTTATATCCTTCTTCAATATTACCCGTCGCAATCATTACATGTGGCACATACTTTAAAGTAGTCGGTACCTTCAATCCATTTAAGTCGATATAATATTCTCGACCATTTTTATTAATGACACGCATCACCACCTCACGTTGTGCAATATTAATGGCCATGATACCATCCATATCCAAATGCACACTTGCCTTAGATACGTAAGGCAATTTTTTCAATGTTTTTTCAATTTTTTCTAAAGGAATATCAAGTAATCGCTTCCCGATAATATTTCCATAATTTTTGCTAATAAGTGCCGAAATATCACCCTGGTCTATAAAAGCTTCCTTTCCCTCTATAAAAATATTCACCTCACGACAGACCTGTTGCTCATCCTTACGGTTGACCAATGACATCACAATGATTACAGCTATCACTCCAAGAAAAAAGAGTGATAAATATAAGACGCGATTCCATCGTATGTTGTGTAAATATTTAAGCATTTACTAAAATTTCCTTCAATGGTTTTACTAACTTATCAATATCCCCTGCACCGACCGTGACCAACAATTCCAGTTTTTCGTTTTGAGCAATTTCCAATACCTGTTGTGGCGTAACAACAGCTTTTTCTGGCGCTGTAATCTTACTCAACAACCAAGACGAATTTACACCTTCAATAGGCAATTCGCGTGCAGGATAGATCTCCATCAACAGCAAACGATCGGCCATAGATAGCACTTCTGCAAATCCATCTATAAAATCACGTGTTCTGGTGAAGAGATGTGGCTGAAATACAACTGTTAACTTTTTATTCGGATATAATTTTCGCATAGAACTCAAAAAAGCACGCAATTCCTCCGGATGATGTGCATAATCATCTACATAAATAGCAGACGGAGTTCTTACGATATATTCGAAACGCCTTTTAACGCCCTTAAAATTAGCTAAGGCCAATTTTATTTTATCATCTGCAATACCCAAAATACGAGCAGCAGTTATTGCCGCCACAGCATTTTCGACATTATGCGTGCCAGGTATGCCCAAATGAATATGCTCAATCTTTGAATCTGCTGAAATATAATCAAAGTAAAACTCGCCATCTCGAACATGTACATTGGAAGCATATACATCTGCCACATCATGTCCAGAATATGCGATTTGACTGTCAAAAGGTAATCCCTTCTTCACAATACGCGTGCCGCCCTCAACAACTCGATCCAAATACATTTGGAAAGTCGCCAACAGTTGACCCGCATCACCATAAATATCCAGATGATCAGCATCAGCTGAAGTCACAATTGCAATATTAGGATGTAAGGTCAAAAATGAACGATCATATTCATCAGCTTCGACTACGACAACATCATTATTACCATATAACACGTTTGTATCGTAATTAGAACTGATTCCACCTAAAAAAGCAGAACAGTCAAAACCACTATCTTTTAAAATATGAGCGACCATCGTTGAAGTCGTAGTTTTACCATGTGTACCAGCCACACCAATTGTAAACCGACTTTCACTAATAATCCCTAAGACTTCAGACCTTTTATGTAAAGTATGGCCTACTTGCTCTAAATAATGTTTAATCTTCGAATCTTTTGGTATAGCAGGTGTAAAAATGATTAATGTAGCATCATCTGGAGCATTGAAAATCGGATCTATAGTATCGATTTCATCAACATATGAAATAGCAATACCTTCAGACACCAATGTTTTAGTCAATTCAGTCTCCGTACGATCATATCCTTTTACCACACATCCTAAATGAGCAAAATAACGAGCAAGCCCACTCATTCCAATTCCACCGATCCCAATAAGATACACCTGTTTGATTGCGTCAATTTTCATTATTTCTACCTTTTATTTGCCAATTTTATAACTTCTTTCGCGATGACAACATCCGCATCAAGAAGCGCTAATTTCTTTATATTTCGAGCCAAAATATGTGACTCAGACTCCTTATTTAATAAAGCGATTGCTGTATCAAACAGAGTTGCTTTCGCCTCATTATCCTTTACCAATACTGCCGCTTGTTTATGTACCAATGCCATTGCATTTTTTGTTTGGTGATCTTCCGCGACATTTGGCGAAGGAACCAACACCACTGGTTTGCCTACCACACACAATTCTGAAATGGTACCAGCACCTGCCCTAGCAATTATGATATCAGCAGCAGCATAAGCATAGTCCATTCGCTGTAAGAAAGCAAGCATATGGATGCGACCAGAAAGTTTATCTTTCAGCTCTTGACTCAGCTGATCAAAATAATAACTTCCACATTGCCATATTACCTGAATATTAGCGTGGTCCAATTTCTCCAAAGACGCCATGACACTTTCATTTAAAGTACGGGCCCCTAAGCTACCACCCGTCACTAAAATCGTCTTTTTATTAGCATCTAATCCAAAAAAAGCCAAAGCTTCCTCACGCTTACCTTCAATCTCAATAGAAGCACGACGAATAGGATTACCTGTTAACAATAATTTCTCTTCTGGAAAGAATTGTTCCATCCCTTCATAAGCAACACAAATCTTAGCAGCCTTATTTCCCAATCGCTTATTAGTCACCCCGGCATAAGAATTTTGTTCTTGCACCAGAGTCGGTATACCCAAGCGGTTGGCCACCATCAATAAAGGTCCAGAAGCAAAACCCCCAACACCAACAGCCACATCAGGTTTAAACTCACGGACAATTTTACGAGCCTTGTTCATGCTTTTAAAAAGCTTGAATGGTAAAAAAATATTTTTCCAAAACTCTTTTCTATTGATCCCTTGAATATCTAGTCCCACGATTTGATATCCCGCAGCCGGTACTTTTTCCATTTCCATACGACCATTAGCTCCAACGAAAAGAATTTCGTTTTGAGGATCCAATGCTTTTAGTGCATTAGCAATTGCCACTGCTGGAAAAATATGTCCACCAGTACCACCTCCACTTATGATCACACGTATAGCCATTTCTTATTTATTTTTACGCAGAAATTGTACCCACGACCACTCTTTTCTCTTTCGGTCGCTCATCCAATTCCTGTTTACCTTTTAATTCTTCAATATTTCTACTTACACTCAAGATAATACCCAGAGCGATACTTGTAAATAAAATAGACGTTCCACCCATACTTACTAATGGAAGCGGAACCCCGGTTACCGGACCCAAGCCCACGGCCACAGCCATATTGGCAAATGCCTGAATGGTCAAACTAAATCCCAGTCCAGCCGCCAAAAAAGCACCGAATGCTTTTGGACTTAATGTGACTATACGAATACAGCGATACATTAAAGCCAAATAAAGAAAAATCAAGACCACTCCCCCAATCGTTCCATACTCCTCAATGATGATGGCAAATATAAAATCGGAATACGGGTGCGGCAATACATTTCTCTGAATACTATTACCAGGCCCCTTACCAAATACACCACCTGTTGCAATTGCTATCTTTGCATTATTAGCTTGATAGTTTTTATCATCTTGAAATGAAACAGGCATTCCCTCCTGTTTTTCTTTTTCAACCCCGATAAAAGATTTAACACGACTGTAATATGTTGCACGTCTAGGACCTACCGAAACGACGATAATGCCTAACAATACGACTCCTGCAGATACAATAGCAATTTGCTTAAAGCTGATACGTCCAATCAAAAGCAGGAGCACACATACCCCAAACAGCATAATTGCCGTAGACATATTTGCCCATGCAATTAAAACAAACACACCACAAACAGCTCCCATTATTGGAATAAAAGACTTTTTAACATCTTTAATTTCCTCTTGCTTTCTTGATAGCATACGAGCCAAAAACGTGATCAGCGCCAACTTCGCCAAATCCGAAGTTTGAAAAGTCTGATTGATCACCGGTATGGTAACCCACCGACTTGCATCGTTCACTTTACTTCCAAAGATCAAAGTATACAATAACAATGGAATTGTAATCGCCATTAATAATTTGGAAATGCCCGCATAATAACGATAATCCAGTTTATGGGATAAATACATCAACACAAAACCAACAGCAATTAAAGAGAAGTGCTTGAACAAATACAATTCTGTCCCCTTTCCTTCTTTATATGCCAGCGTACCTACAGAACTGTAGACGGCTAACAAAGACCAGCCCGAGAGTAGGATCACAATAATCCATATCCATCGGTCGCCTTTTAATTTAGAAAGTAGATGCTCTACCATAATTAATCACTTTAGATTTAAAAACCTATACCCACTACAACTCCATCACTGCAGCTTTAAATTTATCACCGCGATCTTCGTAATTTTTAAACCAATCAAAACTTGCACAAGCTGGAGACAACAATACCGTATCTCCCTTTTGAGCCAAATGAGAGGCCAATTGCACAGCATCTTTCATCGAAGAACTGTTTACGATCAATTCTGTATCCTCCTCAAAAGCCTCGTGTATAGCTGTATTATCATTTCCGATACACACAATAGCACGTACTTTAGATTTCACTAAATCACGTAACATTTCATAATCATTACCTTTATCGACACCACCTAACATTAAAATAATAGGTGTTGATACACTTTCCAGCGCATACCATACCGAATTGACATTGGTAGCCTTAGAATCGTTGATATAATTAACCCCACCGATACAAGCCACCTGCTCCAAGCGATGTGCAATATTCACATAAGAGCCCATACTTTCCTTCATAGCTTGATTTCTCAACTCTTGAACCTTAGCAATTAGGCCAGAAGCCATATTGTTGTACACATTGTGTTTCCCTGTCAAAGACAACTCTTCCGTTCTCATAGTAAATGTATCGCTATTAGGTATGTTAATTATAATATCTTTAATTGAAGTCAAATAAGCTCCAAATTCCACTTTTTGTTCCTGTGTAAAAGGCAAGTGTATCGCTGGAGTTGAATGTCTCTTCAAACCTTCCATTGTTTGTGGATCATCAAGACAATAGATGAAATAATCATCTTTTGTTTGATTTTGAATCATTCTAAATTTAGAATCCACATAATTCTCCACTTTATAATCATAGCGATCCAAATGATCAGCTGTAATATTCAAAATCACGGCAATATCAGCTCTAAATTGGTACATATCATCCAACATAAAACTTGAAATCTCGAGCACATAAACATCAAATTGTTCACGTGCCACCTGTAAAGCAAAGCTTTTACCAATATTCCCTGCCAGACCTACGTGCTTACCAGCATGTTTCAGCATTTCATAAGTCAACATCGTAGTAGTCGATTTACCATTAGAACCTGTGATACAGATCAACTTTGCATCTGTATATTGTGCTGCAAATTCAATTTCCGCAATCACTGGGATATCTCTGGACTTCAATGCAACAACTAAAGGAGCATGTTCAGGAATACCAGGACTTTTCACCACTAGATCCGCTTGTAAGATCCGCTCTTCACTGTGTAATCCTTCTTCATAAGCGATTTGCTCTTCCTCCAACTGGGTTTTATAATGTTCAGCAATTGTTCCTTTATCAGAAACAAAAACATCAAATCCCCTCTGTTTAGCCAAGATAGCAGTACCGACACCACTTTCACCTGCACCAAGTACGATCAATTTTCCTGACTGTGGATAATATGTTGATGAAATGTTAGCCATGCTGATTATCTAATTTTTAAAGTTACAATGGTCAAAATGGCCAAAATAATACCGACAATTACAAAACGTGTTACAATTTTAGCCTCATGATACCCCTTCTTTTGAAAGTGATGGTGCAAAGGAGACATTAAAAAGATTCGTCTACCCTCCCCATATTTTTTCTTGGTGTATTTGAAATAAGAAACCTGTAAAATAACAGAAACCAATTCCAAAAGAAAGACACCGCACAAAATCGGGATCAATAGCTCCTTGCGGATCAATATGGCAAAAGCCGCGATAATACCTCCTATCGCCAAACTACCTGTATCACCCATAAATACTTGAGCAGGATACGTATTGTACCATAAAAAGCCAACACAAGCTCCAACAAAAGCGCCAGCAAAAATAACCAGTTCACCCGAATTTGGAATATACATGATATTCAAATAGTCCGAGAAAATAACGTTACCAGACACATACGCCAATATGGCCAAAGTAACACCAATAATAGCAGAAGTACCTGTCGCCAAACCGTCGATACCATCTGTAATATTTGCACCATTAGAAACTGCAGTTACAATAAATACCACAACAACCAAGAATACAATAAAGGTTAAGACATTGCTATTAAGTCCAAAAACCTTGAAAACTTTAGCGTAATCAAACTCATTATTTTTATAAAAAGGGATATTTGTTTTAGAAGACTTCACATTTTCTGCATAAGTCTTCTCACCAGTTCCCTGATTGATCACAACTTCAACAGGTTTAGTTGAAGTAGGTGACGCTACATTTTGACGAACCACAATCTCGGGATGAAAATACATCGTACAAGCAATGAAAATACCCAGACCAGTCTGCCCAATCACTTTAAAACGTCCAGCCAAACCCTCCTTATTGTGACGAAAAACTTTAATATAATCATCCAAAAATCCAACAGCTCCCATCCATAGTGTGGAAACAATCATAATGATGACATAAATATTAGTCAACTTCGCAAATAACAAAGTCGGAATTAAAATTCCGGCAATGATGATCAAGCCACCCATTGTTGGTGTACCCTGCTTCTTTTTCTCCCCCTCTAGTCCTAAATCACGAATGGTCTCACCTACCTGCTTATTCTGAAGCACCTGAATCAGCTTTCCTCCAAAAACGGTTGTGATGACCAGTGAAGTGATCACAGCCATCGATGTTCTAAAAGAAATATACTGAAACAAACCAGCTCCTGGAATGTGCATGTATTCGTTTAACCATGTGAATAAATGGTACAACATATTCTTATACTTCGTTAAATGTTAATTCTAAAATTTCTTTATCATCAAAATGGTGACGTACACCATTTACCTCTTGATATTTCTCATGTCCCTTTCCCGCCACGACAATGATATCTCCTGGTTTTGCCAATTGATATGCAACTCGAATTGCCTCTTTGCGATCAGCAATAGAAAGAACTTTACTTTTTTGTTCAGCAGCAACACCCGCTTCCATTTCTTTAATGATGGTAAGCGGATCTTCCGTTCTCGGATTGTCAGATGTAATAATCAAACGATCACTATAACGCAATGCAGCTTGTGACATTTCTGGACGCTTAGTTTTATCACGATCTCCACCACATCCCAATACAGTAATGATATGTTGACTTTGATTACGTAACTTTTCAATCGTCTGCAAGACATTCTCCACAGCATCAGGAGTGTGTGCGTAATCCACAATTCCAAAAACACCATTTGCTGCCTTCAAAGTCTCAAATCTACCCTCAGCACCAGTCAGTACACTCATAGCTGTCAATACACGAACAGTCTCTTGCTCCAACAAAATTGCTGCACCATACACTGCCAATAGATTGTAGGCATTGAATCCTCCGACCAATTTCACCCACACATCATGTCCGTCGATATTCATCAACATACCATCGAAATGACTCTCGACTATACGCGCACTAAAATCAGCTCCTGAATGGAGTCCATAACTTTTTTTATGAGCAAATGTATTTTGCAACATGACCTGACCATTACGATCATCTTCATTGGTCAACGCAAACGCAGCCGTATCTAAATCATCAAAAAACTTCTTCTTTGCCTTAATATAGCTACTAAATGTTTTGTGAAAGTCAAGATGATCATGTGTGATATTCGTAAAAATAGCACCCGTGAATTTCAAACCTGCTATTCGCTGCTGCACAACAGCATGCGAACTCACTTCCATAAAACAATAATCGCAGCCTTCCTCAATCATCTCACTCAATAAGTGATTCAATTGAATAGGATCTGGAGTCGTATGTGTCGCAGGAATAACCCGTTCCCCAATTTGATTCTGTACTGTCGACAAAAGTCCCACATGATATCCCAATTCCGTAAACAGCTGGAATAATAAAGTCGCGACAGTTGTTTTACCATTCGTACCTGTTACACCGACCAACTTCATTTTCTTTGATGGATTATCATAGAAGTTGGCAGCCACTATACCCAATGCAAGAGCAGAATCCGCTACAACAATATAGACAACAGAGTCCAATGTCTCCACAGGCAACTCCTCTACAATAACTGCTCTAGCTCCAAAAGCAATCGCTTTATCAATAAATAAATGTCCATCCGTATGAACGCCTCTAACAGCAATAAACAAACTTCCGAATACAACCTGACGAGAATCAAAGCAAAGCGATACTACCTCAACATCTAGTTGACCCACTACCTCCTGTACAGGAATAGCATGTAATATTGATTTTAAATTCTTCATTCTACTTCAGTTCTATTGTTACAGCTGTACCAATTGGTAACTTTTGATTTGCAATCAAAGATTGCCTGATCACCTTTCCTTTTCCAATCACGCTTGTTTTAAATCCAGAATTCTCCAGGGCAAACAATGCGTCAATCAATCCCATTCCCATAACATTTGGCACTACACCTTCTTTTATTTGATATTCCACAAAAGGAACTCCAAGTGTTGAACTTGTTGAATCATTCTGTGCAATTGAATTCCAATTCATAATTTTTAAACCCAGCTGCTCATACACTTTTTGCGTCGCTTCACGCGAACCTTTTAAGGTTAACGCCCTGGTGTTTAATGCCGAAGTGTTCAATTTTTTCTTATTAAAAGCACTATGCATATTCAAATCATTCGCATACACCATATCAGCCAACTCTTTAAAAACTGGCCCCGCTGTTGACGCTCCGTAATAGCCATTTCTAGGATTTCGAATCACTACAATAATGGAATACTTTGGATCCTCAGCAGGAAAATAACCTGCAAATGAAGATTGGTATTTCCGGTTACGATATCCCATCGCTCCGTCAGCCATTTGTGCAGTTCCGGTTTTGCCACCCGAAGTATACAATGGATTTCTTAGGCTCTTCCCTGTTCCATCTTTCATTGTCCCTTCAAGCATTCCCCTAATTTGACCTAAAGCTTTATCAGAAGCAATCTTCTCATTAATAACACGAGCTTCAAATTTTTCAACCGTATTACCCAGATGTCTGATCTCCTTAACAAATAATGGGGAAATCATCTTACCGTTATTAGCCACTGCATTATATAATGTCAACATCTGCAGCGGCGTCAACTTCAACTCATAGCCATATGCCATTTGTACAAGAGACAATCCACTCCAGCTTTTACTCTTTGGAGTTTTTATTAGAGGCGCTCCCTCTCCTGTTATTTGCAATCCCAACTTACGATCCAAGCCAAAAGCATGTAGTTTAGCCGTAAATTTAGCTGGATTATCCTTGTAATGCTCGTATATCAACTTCGTAATCCCTACGTTAGACGATTGCTCAAAAGCCTCTTGCGCACTCATCACAGACTTTTTTGGAGCATGTGAATCTTTAATCGTGTGACGATAGATAGGCCAATTACCATTTCCAACATTTACATGAGTACTTGAATCAATCACACCGTCATCAATAGCAGCAAGATAAGAAGCCAATTTAAACGTCGAACCTGGTTCAGCACTTTGTGCAATCGCAATATTCATCTTTTCACGATAGACACCATCTTTGTCTTTCGTAAAATTGGCCACCGCACGAACCTCTCCAGTCTTTACCTCCATCATCACCACACAGCCCTCATCAGCATTACTCGCTATCATCTGCTTTTCCAAGGCTCTTTGTGCCATATCTTGCATATTGATATCAATCGTCGAAATAATATCTGCACCATCAACAGGAGCCACTTCAATATCACGGTTTACTGGAATCCATACACCACCCGCAATACGCTGCATCAAACGTTTACCGCTTTTACCGTCAATATATTCACCATACGCACCTTCCAACCCGACATGAATATTCTCCTTAACATTCTTATATCCTATTGTACGAGCCGCCAAATTGACAAATGGAAGAATACGTTTATTCTGACGTTCTGTAATCAAACCTCCAGGATAACGCTCTTTCCCCACACGCACCGATTTAAACAAAGGGTAATTTTTAAGCACCTTTAAATCTTGATGCGAGACTGCTCGCTTAATCAAAACATAACGTTGCTTTTTATTTCTAGCCTGTTTCAATAATGTCAAATACTGTCTGGAAGATTTATCTTTAAAAAATCCAGACAATTTAATTGCTAAAGAATCGACCTTTAAATTGAAATAATCGTTTTCTTCCTCAGGAATAGCCATTGCATCGAATCGCAATTCATATTCAGGAACCGAAGTTGCCAATAAACTGCCATCATTGGAATAAATATTACCCCGAGCAGCTTCAACTTCACGCTCTTGAATAGACAAACTATCCGACAGTGCGCGCCATTTATCTCCATCGACATATTGTAAATGAAAAAGCTTCGCAAATACAGCAAACGCCACAAGGACGATTAAACCGAATGCGATATAAACACGAAATAGAATGGTAGTTCTGATATTCATAAACGTCTCCTATTTCTTTTGTTCTTTTACAATTTCAATCTTGATTGGTGGCTCCACCCGCTCTTTCAGACCTAAAGAGTCGACACGCTTCGCAATCTCCGTTTGAGTAGACATCTTCATGAGCTCTGCCGAGAGCGATTTATGATCCCAGCTCAACTCTTTAACCTCTTTACCCAACTTATCGATATTACGAATCGTACGTTCTGCAAAATGCCTATTTGTAATATAAAGCAACATCAATAAAGTAACAAAACCAATAAAAGGCAAGTAATTCACAATGGAGTAATTCGACAAATTACCAGCAGTAAGTAAAGTCCTAAGAAACTTTTGCGTTTCCTCAGCTTTTTCCTCAACCGCTTCTTGTAGTTCCTCTTGAACTTCTTCGCTTAACCCCTGCTGTTTTATTGTATTTTTACCCATATCGATACTTCGATTAAAGCATTAAGCTATATCCAACTTTTCAGCAATACGCAGTTTCGCACTGCGCGATCTATTATTATCAACCAATTCTTGATCGTCAGCAGTAATTGCCTTACGACTGATCACATGAAATGGCTTAATTTCATTTCCAAAAAAATCTTTCTCTACATCACCCCTAAACTTACCTTTAGCCAAGAAATTCTTGACCAAACGATCCTCTAAAGAATGATAAGACATCACGACCAAACGACCTTCCGCCTTCAAAACATCTACCGTTTGTAGCAAAAACTCTTGCAAAGCTTCCAATTCCTTATTAACCTCAATACGCAAAGCTTGAAAAACTTGCGCATGGTATTTATGCTCTTTACCCCTAGGAACCATCTTCTTGATAACCTCTTTCAATTCAGCTACCGTATTGATAGGCGCTATCAAGCGAGCAGTCACAATTGTTTTAGCCAAAGTTTTGGCATTCACAATTTCTCCGTACATACCAAAAATACGATGAAGTTCCTCCTCCGAATAAGTTGACAACACCTTACGGGCATCAACATCCGAAATCTGATCCATTCGCATATCCAAGTCTGCATCAAAACGTATAGAGAAACCACGATCAGCAGCATCAAACTGATGAGATGAAACACCCAAATCAGCCAAAATACCATCCACCTGTTTCACACCATTCAGACGAAGATTATTTTTTAAAAAACGAAAATTTTGATGAATCAACGTAAACCTCGAATCATCAATCACATTATTCAACGCATCTGGATCTTGATCAAAAGCAAACAACCTGCCTTCAGGCCCCAAGTGTTTCAAAATCTCCCTCGAGTGTCCTCCTCCACCAAAAGTAACATCCACGTAAATACCATTTGGCTTAATAGCCAAAGCATCCATGCATTCTTTCAACATTACTGGTACGTGGTAAACATTATCCATTCGCTAATCCTCCTAAATCAAAACCTCCCATAACCTGTTCAGCCAAAGCAGAGAAATCCTCTCCCAAATCACCATTCATAAAATCATCATACCCATCTTTGGACCAAACTTCAATTTTATTAACCTGACAAGCCAAAACAACTTCTCCTGTGATACCCGAATAATCCAACAAACCCTTCGGCAATAAAACACGACCCGCAGCATCCAAACTCAACTCCGTTGCTCCCCTTGTAAAACTTCGAATAAACATTCTGTTTTTCTCAACGTACTGATTCAACTGAGCCAAGCGTGCCGTTATCGCATTCCATTCCTCGCGCGTATAGATCACCAAATGTTTTTCAAATCCACGATTGATTACAAGTCCCTCACGCTCAACATCAGGCAATTGCCTTTTGAGCGCAGCAGGCAACACCATTCTTCCTTTGGTGTCTAACTTGCATTCATATTCGCCAATTAAAAAACTCATTTTGTACACATTGGTTTCAAATTCAATGTAAAAGTATACACTTTCACCCACTTTTACCCACTTTTACCCACAAAAAAGTTTTCCACATAGTGGAAGCGCTACATTTAATTGACCAAAGCTTGACATAATAGCAAACAAAAAGCTATATATCAGCGGTTAAATTAGGTTTTTGAACCGATTTTCAAAATGGTTCAACACGAAATAAATCACGAGTTTAGGGTTGCTTTTTTTCTTCAAACAGGAAGATAAATACGCTAAAAAACAAATTTTTTACAAAAATATGATCAAATAGGGGAGAAAGTGGGGCGTCCACCCATCAAAAAAAGTAAGTATAAATGAAGATTAAATTTCTGGATTTATGACCAAAATTGGATCTCTAAAAAGAGCTAAAATCGGCGAATATTTTGAGCAAGAATTTCAAAATTTGACCATGGGTCATCCAAAACTAATTCACATTTAAAAATTAATCGATAAGTCCATTCAAAGCGAATCCAAAAATGAGCATTCGCTTTTCTTTTAATAAAACAAAATTGCCATTCGTTATTCTCCCTAAAAACAGATAATTTTGTACAAAATTAAAATTAAGCGTATGCATAGAACAAACACGTGCGGAGAATTAACAATAGCTGACTTAGGTAAAACAGTTACACTAAGCGGTTGGGTTCAAAAATCTCGCGATTTAGGCGGAATGACTTTCATAGATGTAAGAGATCGCTATGGCATTACACAATTAACTTTTAATTCGGATGACGATGATTCTTTACGCGCTAGTGCACGTGAATTAGGTCGTGAATATGTGATTAAAGTAACTGGAACAGTAATTGAACGTTCTAGTAAAAATCTAAAAATTCCAACTGGAGAAATTGAAATCAAAGTTTCTTCTTTAGAAATATTAAATTCGGCAAATACGCCACCATTTACCATTGAAGATGAAACGGACGGTGGCGAAGATATCAGAATGAAATTCAGATATTTAGATTTACGCCGCAATCCTGTTCGTGAAAACTTAATATTACGTCACAAAACAGCACAGGAAGTGCGTCGTTTTCTAGACGAGCAAAATTTTATCGAAGTAGAAACTCCAGTATTAATCAAATCTACGCCCGAAGGTGCACGCGATTTTGTTGTTCCCTCACGTATGAATGCCGGAGAATTTTATGCATTACCACAATCACCCCAAACCTTCAAACAACTATTGATGGTATCCGGTTTCGACCGTTATTTTCAAATTGTAAAATGTTTCCGTGATGAGGATTTACGTGCAGATCGTCAACCCGAATTTACGCAGATTGACTGTGAAATGTCTTTTGTTGAACAAGAAGATGTATTGAATATATTTGAAGGTCTAGCAAAGCATATCTTCAAAAAAATCAAGAATATTGAATTGGGAGAAGTACCGCGTATGACGTACGCTGATGCGATGCGCTTATACGGATCCGACAAACCAGATATTCGTTTCGGAATGCAATTCGTAGAATTAAATGAAGTAGCTAAAGATAAAGGATTCCCGGTATTTGATGCAGCAGAATTAGTTGTTGGTATCAATGTTGAAGGTTGTGCGCATTACACCCGTAAACAATTAGATGCGTTGACCGATTTTGTAAAACGTCCTCAAGTAGGTGCCACAGGCCTTGTCTATGCACGCTATAATGAAGATGGTACAGTAAAATCTTCTGTAGATAAATTCTACACGCCAGAGCAATTATTGGACTTCGCAAAATTATTTAATGCTAAGCCTGGCGATTTATTTTTAATCATGGCTGGCCCAACAGATAAAGTACGTAAACAATTAAATGAACTTCGTCTCGAAGTAGCCAATCAATTAGGGCTACGTGACAAGAACAAGTTTGCCCCTCTTTGGGTGTTAGACTTTCCTTTATTAGAATGGGATGAAGAATCTGAACGTTACCATGCGATGCACCACCCTTTTACTTCTCCAAAACCTGAAGATATCGCATTATTGGATACAAACCCAGGTGAGGTAAGAGCAAACGCATACGATTTTGTCCTTAATGGTACTGAAGTCGGCGGAGGTTCCATCCGTATTCATGATCGTGAATTACAATCGCTCATGTTCAAACACTTAGGATTCACTCCAGAAGAAGCCCAAAAACAATTTGGCTTTTTAATGGAAGCATTCACCTATGGAGCTCCTCCACACGGCGGATTGGCATTTGGTTTTGACCGCTTAGTAGCGTTATTAGCAGGAATAGATTCCATTCGTGATGTCATCGCCTTCCCTAAAAACAATTCAGGAAGAGATGTGATGATCGATGCCCCTTCCACTATCCACCAAGATCAACTGGATGAACTAAGCTTAAATTTGAATTTAAAAGTTAAATAATTCGATCGCATCATGCGATAAATAATTTATAAGCGTTATCTTTAAAAGTTGGTAATTTATTACCAACTTTTTTTGTAAAATTAAAAGAATTAGATGTCAGTAAGCTCTGCAGATAAATTTTTAAAAGAAAGTGCGACAAAATCTTTCGACAGTAAACATCGCGATATTATCAATTATAATATCGACAAGTATACGCTTGCTTTTGAAAAAGGCAAGAGTAAATTTGTGGATCTGGAGAACTCGCGTTTAGAAGCCAATCTAACAAAATGGAGAGCTATTGAAAACTTAGATCAATATCTATTAGAATTCGAAAGCAAATTTATAGCACGAGGCGGTAAAGTAATTTGGGCGAATGATGCTGCTGAGGCACGTCAAGAAATCTGGAAGATCATGGAACGGAATAACGCCAAGAGCGTTATCAAATCCAAATCTATGGCCACAGAAGAAATAGAGCTCAACCATTTTTTGGAAAATAAGGGAATCGAAGCATTAGAAAGTGACTTAGGCGAGTTTATTATCCAGTTATTAGATCAAAAACCGTATCACATCGTAACACCTGCGATGCATCTAAGCCTCGCAGATATCGCTCAGTTATTCAACGAGCGATTTGGCACACCCCTAGAAGCGACTGCTGAAGAGTTGACGATGAAAGCCCGTGAATTATTGCGTGAAAAATATAAAACTGCAGATATCGGCATTTCAGGAGCCAACTTTTTAATAGCTGACACCGGCAGCATTGCCATTACTGAAAATGAAGGAAATGCACGTTTAACCACAGCCTTCCCAAAAATTCATATTGCTGTCGTAGGTATTGAAAAAATCCTCCCATCGATCAATGACCTTGATCTATTTTGGCCATTACTTGCTACTCACGGAACAGGTCAAAATCTGACTGTTTACAATACATTACTCAGCGGACCAAGACAAGCCTACGAGTCTGATGGACCCGAAGAGATGTATGTCGTTTTATTAGATAATGGCCGCACCAACCTATTGGCTCAAAAAGAACAGCGCCAAGGACTTTATTGCATCCGCTGTGGAGCTTGCCTGAATGTTTGTCCTATTTATCAAAATATTGGAGGACATACTTATGAAACCACCTATCAAGGCCCCATTGGTTCCTTGATATCCCCGCACCTAAGTGGAATGAAAGAGTTCAAGCACTTAAGCTATGCCTCATCGCTCTGCGGTAAATGTACAGAAGTATGCCCTGTTGGCATAGATATTCAGCGCATGCTTTTGTTAAACAGAAGAGATGCTGTGGCAGAAGACCTAGCACCCTCAATGGAGAAAAAGGCCTGGAAAGGATTTACCTATCTCATACAAAGAAGAAAATTGATCGATTTATTCGGAGGAAAGATCAAAAACTTCTTTCTTGGAAAATTTTTCAAAAAGACTTGGGGTAGTAATCGACAATTGCCCAAACTCGCAGATAAATCATTTTCCAAACAGTGGAAAGAGCAACAAAAAAACAAAGATTAATGCAACTTTTGTCGATTCATGACATTGATACGAAGATTTAATCAAAAAAAGATGGTCCGCTCTCACAAGCGGACCACCAAAAGACCAAAAACTAAAATTAAAACTAAAACCTAAAAAACACGTTAACTATTTTTCAAAGACACTTCCTTACTCACTTCTATATTATTTTTACCATCTTTATGATTTCTATCGTTGCGATCACGACGCATTGGGCGATCATCTGATCTACGCATACGATGTTGTTTACGATTCTCAGCAAAAGATTCTTTATACAGTTTTTGTTGGTCAGGACTCAAATTTTTCATCAACTTTTCACGTTGAGCCATACGTTCTTTTTTCATACGCTCCATGGATTCCTTGCGATCCGCGGCGTGCATTTTATCTTTTTTAGCTTGATCCAATTGCAGAGCATAAATTTCCTTGCGCTGTTTATCCGTAAATTTTAATTTTTGATCCATACGATCAGTGCGCAACTGTGCAATTTCTTCTGCGGATTTTTTATCTAACTTAAATTCCTTTTTAGCAAAACGACGACCATCTCGGTTTACGCCCTCTTTAACATTTGATTTTTCTTGTGCAAAACCAGCAAACATAATTCCTGACAGCAACAAACTTAACACTAGCTTTTTCATGATATTTTTCCTTTTAGTACGATAAACATTTATTTCAGTCTGTTTCATTTTTAATATATGATTTTACAGACATTTGTTAAGTAAGATGCCAAAACCACATTAAAGTTTAAATCACCCACTGTTAAATAAAGTTAAACTATCAAGAGCGATCCAATTTATTGTGAGATTGTATTCAAACGAATAGGCAATGTATAAGCAACACGGACCGGACGGCCATTTTGAATTCCAGGTTTCCACTTTTTTGCTTTGCCGAGCAATTCTACAGCAGCCTTTCCTGTTCCATGGGAAACATCACGTTTGATATTGATATCCGTCAACGTACCGTCCTTTTCTACAACAAATGAAACTTCCACTACACCGTTCACCCCCTGTTGCAATGCCGATTCAGGATATTGATAATTTTCACCTACCCATTTCATAAAAGCCTTAATCCCACCTTGCGGTTGAGGCTGTATTTCTATCGCTTCAAAATCAACTATCGCATCTGAATTTCCATGTATGGCACCCTCTTTATTAGTACCAGTAATACCACCATCACGTTTTACAGTGCCAAACTCCCCTCGAGCAACAGAAGTGCCATTTGCGTTGGCTTTCAAACTCATCCGTCCAGCCAATTTATGCGTTTTATTAAGCTCGTCTTGCGTCACAACATCTTCAGTCACCATTTGTTTAGGAGCCACTTTAGGCTCAACAAAGCGGACCACTTCCTGCTTAGGTAAATCCAGAGCAACCTGTTGTGGCGCTTTTTCTTGAACAGGAATTGGTTCCTCAACTTTCTCTGGCTCTTGATGTTTCTTTTCCAATTCCTCTAGTACTGACATATCATATTCATTGATGTACTGAGCAACAGGAAGCTCAGCCTTTTTAAAATACCGATTATAGATCCCATTACTACCAACACCAATCGTAACCACAGCTAGGACAATCACTATAGACCAGTTGGTCGCTTTAGTAGATAAATTACGCAATTCAAAAGCGCCATAAGATTGGTTACGTCCTGCAAAAACAACCTCTAACCATTCTCTTTTGTAAATATTCAATTTGGAGTTCAGCATAGCTTTAAAAATTAAGTTTATATTTTAAACTATGATGCACAACAATTAAAATTCCACAAAAATGAAAATTTAATTTTCACAAAATTTACCGTATTTTAAAAAAACAGATAACAAGAAAAATATGATAATAAGAATGAGAACATCCTTTAATACAGTATTTTTAATAGGTATAATCGCCTTAATATTAATAAGTTGCACACAAGAAAAACCAAAACAAATCAAGCAAGAAAAAAAACAAAGCAATCTCAAAATAGATACTAATCAAGCTTTCATAACTTTTGCTTTTCTCAATGAAAATAAAGATTCTTTAGTTAGTTTGCCCGTCGAAGATGAAAAAATAAAACCAGAACTAGCGACGCATGCGATTATTGAAAATAAGGTCATTCCCATTATTTTTTCGAATACAAAACTAGAAAGTCAAACATCCAATGGAAGACAAACAAGTCATAATTTCGCAAATAATGGCGGTTCATTTTTCACATTTAAAGAGCCCGTAAAACAAGGAGATTTTGCATTATTAGTCAATCAGGACTTTATTGATCACAACAAAGTCATGCCTTTCATCGAGAAAGACAAAAAGACCGATGAACCGACAATATCCATATTATCAAAAAAATATAATCGAAAAATAGCAAAAAGTGCTACCATCGCTGAACTAGAGGATCAATCACAAATCATCTTAACATTATTTGAGGTTAAAAACGATTCAGCACTTGCTGTACTATCTTATCTACATCATGATCAGTTAATCACATTAGATTTTCCAGCGAAATATGATGAGATGAGTACTTGGCGCGTAGATGATGGTGGCATATTTGACTTCGAAAATCTGCAGGTATTATCTGTTTTTCAATCTGATAAATCCATCAAAATAGCAACGGTATTTTGGGGAGCCGAAGGATACAACCTCAATTTGTACGAATCAACAGACGGAGTTTTTAAAAGTATCGCAGAGGCATATGGTTACAGTGCTCCATTATAAAACAGAAAAGACAAGTT
>NZ_DJTA01000007.1:186957-271332 GCF_002440335.1 Sphingobacterium sp. UBA6320
AACTTGTCTTTTCTGTTTTATAGCATTTGTCCCTATTTTACATGTGCATACGCGCCAATGGACCTACATCTTGTCCAACAAAATCTTGAACCAAATATTTTTGATATCCCGCAATAGCAATCATGGCTGCATTATCGGTACAATATTCAAATTTAGGGATAAATACATTCCAACTGTAACGTTCCCCCATTGCAATCAATTCCTTACGCAAACCAGAGTTTGCAGAAACTCCACCAGCAATAGCAATATCCTTGATACCGGTTTCCTTGGCAGCTTTCTTTAACTTATTGAGCAATATAGACACAATACGTGATTGAACAGATGCGCAGACATCATCCATATTATTTTTCAAAAAATCAGGATCTGATTTCTCTTCTTTTTGCACCATGTAAAGAATTGCAGTCTTTAATCCTGAAAAACTAAAATCCAAGCCCTGAATTTGAGGTTCAGGAAGTTTATAAGCATCTGGATTACCTAACTGCGCATGTTTATCAATGAGTGGTCCACCAGGATAGGGCAAGTTCAAGATTTTTGCCGTTTTATCAAAAGCCTCTCCCGCGGCATCATCCAGAGTTTGTCCTAAAATTTCCATTTCAAAATAATCTTTGACCAATACAATCTGTGTATGACCTCCAGATACTGTAAGGCATAAAAATGGAAAACTTGGTTTTGGATCTTCAATAAAATGAGCTAAAATATGCGCTTGCATATGATTGACATCAATCAAAGGTATATTTCTGGCCATTGCAAAAGACTTGGCAAATGAAGTTCCGACCAGTAAAGCACCTAATAATCCTGGCCCACGCGTAAAAGCTACTGCATCTATTTGATTTTTATGTATTTTTGCAATGCGAATGGCTTCTTCAACTGTTGGTATAATATTTTGTTGATGTGCACGCGACGCTAGTTCTGGAACGACACCTCCATATTTAGCATGAATCGCCTGAGTAGCAATAACATTAGAAAATATTTCACCGTCGATACAAATTGAAGCAGATGTTTCATCACAAGATGACTCAATACCTAAAATAACAGCCATAGCTTTGGGGTAATTAATATTGTACAAAAGTATCAAAAAAATAATTAAAATAGCACTCATTACATTGGCTAGCATACTCGTTTTGCTAGGTGCATTGATGCTATCGTTACAATTAGAGCCTGTTCAAAATTTTATTTCCAAAAGAGTAGTTTCTTACCTCTCGAAAGAATTAAATACAAACATTGCTTTAAAAAGAATTTATTTCAAACCTTTCCAATCATTAGTCCTAGAAGGTTTTGAATTATACGACACCAAAGGCGATACCATTCTGATTGCTGAAAAATTAAATGCAACCGTCAATCTAAATCAATATTGGGATCAAAATAAAATAGTAATCAATAAACTGAGCTTAGAAAATACAACAGCCTATTATCAGGTATATAAAGATAGCTCCAATATTAAATTTTTATTAAATTACTTTAGCTCTCCTAAAAAAAACGATCAAAAATCAAGTAAAAAACTAGATATTGATTTAAAACAATTGAAATTGGTCAATAATCAATTTCGCTATATCGATCATACCAAGAAGCATTACGCAAAAGTGGTCGATTTTGGAGATCTGGACGTTAAACAATTGCATGCTGATTTTCAAAATATAAAGCTTTCAGACAATTCGATCCAAGTTGATATTAAGCAATTACATCTACGTGAAAAAAAAGGATTACAGATTAAAGGATTAGTTGCAAACGCATTGGTAAGCAACAAGAAAATTGAATTGAACAAGCTTCTATTAATCACGAATAGATCCACTATAAAAGACTATGTAAAGTTAGAGTTTAATAGCTTCGAGGACTTTTCAGATTTTAACAATCGTGTTGATGTCAGTCTAAGGATAAAAAATTCAGTACTACATTCAGAAGATATCGCCTTCTTTTCTTCTACCATGCATCGTGTCAAGTTTAATTTAAAAATAAAGCAGGCGATCGCACAAGGAAAAGTAAATCATATTGACGCTCAAAATGTACATATTGAAACTGAAAAATCAACCCAATTAAAAGGAAATATTAAGATTTTGGGACTTCCCGATATTGATCGGACAGATTTTAAACTCACGAATCTCAAAGTACGATCTACCTTCGAGGACTTACAAACGATTCTTCCCAATCTCAGTAATGACAGGAACTTCAAACTTCCACCACTGGTAAAATCATTAACTACAATAGCATACCAAGGAGATTTGAATGGATTATACAACCATTTCCACATTCAAGGAGAAGTAAAAACAGATTTAGGTACCATAAACACAAAATCTACCTTAAATTTTCAAAAAGAAATTGAATTTTCAGGACTTTATCAGTCCAAATCTTTTGATTTTGGAAAATTATTGAACAATACTCTTTTAAAAACAACTGGATTTAATCTGGATTTAAAAGGCAAAGGCAGCAGCTCAAAAACACTATCATTAGCAGTCGATGGAAAACTAGAAAATTTCGATTTCCGAAATTATCGCTATCAATCCATCCCTGTTAAAGGATCAATCGTCAACGAAAAGTTTACAGGATCAGGTGCTATCAATGATCCCAATGCTAAAATTAATTTCCAAACAGATATAGACTGGTCCAACCCTGCCATTCAATATAATCTGGATGCTACTATACACGAGACAGACCTCTACGCACTACATCTGGTACAACAACAAGGCATCGTTATACACAACACAGCAGTCCAAACTAATCTAACCGGCACTTCTGTCAATAATCTGGTCGGAGATTTATATGCTAATAATCTCCAATTCAGTACCAAAAAAGGAAATTTTGATGTAAAAGAAATTATATTTAAAGCTGTGGGAGATGAGCGGGACAGAGCATTGACTTTATCCTCAGACGTTGTGGACGCCTCTCTTAATGGTCAGATCGATCTCAATACAATAGCACCTTACTTTAAAATGCTTGCCATGCGCTATGCTCCAGCAATTGGTTTTGAAACAGAATCTTACAACAATCAGAATTTTGAGCTGAACCTCAACATCAAATCTTTTCAGCCTATCGCTACCTTCTTTAAAAAAGAAATCAGTCTAGATAGCGGTGCCACCCTTCATGCCAGATTCTCCAGTGAAGAGCATCATGCGCAATTTAATTTATATAGTCCTGTATTCAAGTATAGCGGAATAAAGATTTCTAACCTGATTATAGATCAAATTTCAAATACGGAATCTATGGCAGTGTCAGCATCCGCAGACCGTATCAATCTAACCGATAGTACGTATATCAACAATATCAATATTGCAAATATACTTTCCAGCGATAGCTTACGTTTCAACGTCAAATTATCAGAACTCGATGCGAGTAATAATTTAGATCTCAATGGTGTAATTCGTTTTGCACATCAAAAACCGGCGTTCATAAACTTTGATCCATCGACCATTATTATTAATAAAAACAAATGGGCGCTCACACAAGGATCCGAGCTCAAAGTATCCAAAGGAAAATGGTTTCTTCAAAATTTAACCTTAAAACATGATGAACAAACCGTACTACTGAATGGTGTACTGTCCAATGAAGAAAGTGATCAGTTAAATATTTTATTCAAAGATTTTAATCTCAGTTCTTTAAATGGAATCACAAAACCACTTGGTATTAATATGCTTGGTGAGATGAATGGTCATCTTGAAATTAATTCGCTATTCAAATCACCGTATTTTATTGCCAACCTGCAGACTAGCCCTATTATTTACAATCAACTGCCAATAGGTCAATTGAGTTTAAAAGCTAATTATGACCAAAATGCCAATGTAGTTCATCTTGACAGTAAAATTGAAGATGGTAACAAGCAGATAACACTGGCTGGAACATATAATATCAAAGAAGAAAATGATAAAATAAATCTAAAGGCTTCTTTACAAAATACAGATCTCATTCTTTTTCAACCATTTCTCAAATCACTGGTTTCAAATTTACATGGAAAAGCGAATGCCGAACTCGAGATTAAAGGCGATATCAATAAACCTAAAATAAGCGGAAATGCCAGTTTTAATGATGCCACATTTGTCATTAATTATTTAAAAACGCCCTATCACCTCACCGATAAGGTAATTGTAGTTTCCAATGGTATTTTTCTTAAGAACCTAAAAATTCTAGATCCGAAAAACAATGAGGCGATCGTAAATGGAATGGTGGATTTAAATCAACTTTCCGATCCAAATATCGACATCAAGATTAAAGCAAATAACTTCTTAGCACTCAATACCACACTCAAAGATAACGACCTCTATTATGGTACAGCCTATGCGAGTGGTGATTTCAATTTCAAAGGATTAACATCAGCAATCAATATAGATATCAAAGCAAAATCTGAAGATAACACGATCATCAATATTCCGTTTAATAGTGCTATGACGATTACGGATAATGATTTTATCTATTTCGTTTCTCCGGATAGTTTAAACAGTTCTAAGCAAATAAAACGAAAGAGTTTCAACGGTATTACAATGAATATGGATCTTTCCTTAAGTCCAAATGCGGAGATGAATCTGTATACTTCCTTAGGCGGCGTATCTGGACGTGGAACTGGTAATATCACGATGAATATCACTTCTTTGGGCGATTTCGGAATGTTTGGAGATTACATCATTAGTTCTGGAAAATTCAATTTTAAAGCACAAGATTATTTAAACAAAATTTTTGATCTCAAAGAAGGCGGAACGATTCGATGGGCGGGAAAACCTGCTGAAGCCAACATTAATCTAACCGCGGTCTACCAACAAAGAACCTCCTTATCTCCCCTTTATAATGCTGCGGGGCAAACGGACAATCCGCAACGTATACTAGCGCAAGCAGATATGAATCTAAAAGGATTATTGAGTCAACCTGAAATAAATTTTGACCTCAATTTTCCACAAGATCCCTATGTCAAAGATGAACTTCAGGGTTATCTTTCAGATGTTAATAATATCAATCAACAAGCCCTCAGTTTAATTGTTAGACGAAGCTTTACGCCAGGCTCTCAGACCGATTTTGGAAAAGAGGTCAATAATACCCTACTATCCGCAGGTACAGAGATTGCTTTCAATCAATTGAACAATATCATTGCAGAATCTTTAAATATTAATTTTTTCGATATCAATATTAAATCTCTTAATGATGCCTCAGCATCGCTCAGACTCTTCAATGACCGTTTAATTTTGACAGGAGGTATTACAGACAATAGAAGTAATCAATTGACTGACTTAAATGTATTCTCAGATCGTGTATCTACTGATGCTGAAGCTCTGTTTTATCTTCGTAAAGACGGTAGGCTATTATTGAGAGGTTCCAACCGCTTAAATACACGAAACTTCCTTATCAATCCCAATAGTGAAGATTATGTGAGCGCAATAGGATTGGTATACCGTCAAGAATTCAATTCATTTTCAGAATTCTTAAAACGCATGTTCCCTTTCGGAAAAAAGAAAAAAGAGACACCATAGTACATCTTCAAAACACGACGTCCAATTTGTATAATGCCGATCTCTTCTTAAT
Source organism: Sphingobacterium sp. UBA6320 (assembly GCF_002440335.1). Classification (NCBI taxonomy): domain Bacteria; kingdom Pseudomonadati; phylum Bacteroidota; class Sphingobacteriia; order Sphingobacteriales; family Sphingobacteriaceae; genus Sphingobacterium; species Sphingobacterium sp. UBA6320. Next base: position 192,454 of record NZ_DJTA01000007.1, read on the forward strand.
CACACATGAAAAATAGAACAGTATTTAAATATTGCGGCATCACAACTAAACCTTTATAAATATAAAAGCAGTGTATTATCAGCATGATCCTTCGTAATCAAACTGAACGTAAACAATGAAAGCCTTTCCACAAAATGGAAAGGCTTTTATATAATGATCAGAAGTTAGATAGCTTACGCTAATTTTTCGAATGCTGTGTACTCGATCTCTTCTTTATTGATTTTAATTTGACCTTTTAAGAATTCAAACACTTTAAGTGCTTTTGCTTCTTCAAACAAACGGTTACCTTGTTCTTTATCTTGCAATAATTGAATCGCATATTGTGATAATTGCTCATCACTAGGCTCTTCGTTGATATTGTACATTTTGATCTGTGCATAGATACGTTCTTTTGCTAAATTGATAACTTCATCATATTTAACTTCAAGACTATTTTCAGTAACTACACGGTTTTCAATGATTGTCCATTTCAAGTTGTTCAAGAAATCAGCAAAACCTTCATTCAACTCTTCATCAGAGATGCTTGGGTTCGTTGCTTTTAACCATCTTTTCAAAAACTCTTCAGGGAACGCTACATCAACTTTTTCCATACCGAACGTATACATATCATTACGCAGACGTTGGTCAGAATTTTGTTTGAATAAATTTTCAACTTCTTCTTTTACTTTTGTTCTGAATTCAGCTTCTTCAGTAACTTCTCCTTCAGCGAACAATTTATTAAAGAATTCCTGATTTAAATCCGACTCTTCCAAACGGTTAATGTTTTTTACCGTTAAATCAAATTTAGTTACATCCAGCGCTTCAACTTCCTCAGGAGTAATACCTAAAATACGAGCGATGTCTTCATCTTTGAACGCTTTTTTGATATCAATTTTAACAACATCATCTTGTTTAAGACCTACCAAAGATTTTTTAATCTTCGCATCTTCAATGATATCAGTACGTACTGAAGTAGTTTTCTCAATACCTTCTTCTTTATCTTGTTTCAATGTAGCGTATAAAACATCACCTTCTTCAGAAACTTCTGGGTTGGTCATTTTACCGTAACTACGACGTAAATTTTTGATACGAGACTCTAAAGTTTCCTCATCAGCTTTAATATCGTATTCTTTAAATTCAGCGTCCTTTGTAAATGGATTTACAAATTCTGGAGCTAAACCAATTTCATAATTAAATTGGAAGTTATCTTTATAATCCCAGTTATAAGTAGCTGTTTCTTCTATCGGAAGAGGTTGTCCTAAAACTTCTAATTTATTCTCGCCGATGTAAGCTGTAATTTTATCATTAACAATTCTGTTGACTGTATCTAACAAAATTGATTTACCATAAGTACGTCTAATGTGTGCAGCAGGCACTAAACCAGGACGGAATCCAGGTAATTTCGCTTTTTTAGCTTGATCCTTGATTTCTTTGTCTACTTGTGGGTTATAATCTTCTGGTGCTAAATCAACTTTAATTACTGCGTTGATCGCGTCAACTTTTTCGTGTGAAATGTTCATACTCTTTCTAAACCGTTACGCATTATTTTGATAAAAAAAATCCTCCCGATGATTTAAATTCGGGAGGACATTCAAGTGCGGAAGAAGGGACTCGAACCCCCACGTCTTGCGACGCCAGATCCTAAGTCTGGTGCGGCTACCAATTACGCCACTTCCGCATTAGGATTTCTTGTTGGCACAAAGATAGAAACGATATGCATACTATGCAAGTCTTTTCTCAATAAATTTTCATTATTTTTTTATTTATTTTGTTGAGCAAAAAATAAATTTGCATAATTCATTCTTATTCATTTACTTTGAAAAACAAAGTACTTTTATGAAACAAGAAGATTTAGTAAAAGAAATAGCAAGCATTCGCAGTTTGATGGAAAAATCCAGCAAATTTATCTCCATTAGCGGAATTTCAAGTGTCCTAATCGGTACCTATGCCCTGCTAGGTGCTGCCTATGCTTACTATGAAATTTATGGATTTGATAGCCAAATGGGATATCGGGATCATTATGTTAATGAACCTGTCATTATTGCCAAATTACTCGTAACCGCTATATTCGTTTTATTTGCTTCCATTTGTACAGGAGTGTTCATGGCCGTTAAGAAAGCGAAAGGAAACAGACAAAGCATCTGGAATACCACCAGTCGATCCTTATTGTATGCTATGGCCGTACCTTTATGTACTGGTGGATTATTTGCCTGTATATCCATATTTAAAGAAAACTATACCGCGGTCGCTTCCATCCTATTGATTTTTTATGGACTTGCACTCACAGCTGGCAGCAATTACACTTTTAGTGAAATAAAAGGACTCGGAATTTTAGAAATTGTGCTAGGACTGTTAGCTTTGCTTTTGCCTGGAAATGGAATTATCTTTTGGGCATTAGGATTTGGAGTTTTGCACATCATATATGGAATAATCGTTCATAAAAAATACGAATAGTGAATTTCGACTTAACACAGTATAATAAAATATTTGAAAATAAAGTCCGTCTTCAGATCATGAGCGTATTGATGGCTAATGACGAATATGATTTTAATTCATTGAAATCCATATTGGAAGTCACAGATGGTAATCTAGCATCTAATCTGAAGACATTAGAAAAAGAAAATTACATTGAAGTTTTCAAGACATTTGTAGACAGAAAACCAAATACCAGGTATAGAAGAACGATCGAAGGTGAAAAAGCTTTCGAAGAACATCTACAGGCTCTTGAAAAATTGATTAAACAACAGTACAAATAATTTTTTTATCCATCTACTTTGAATTTCAAAGTACTTTTAAAAAGAAAAGAAATGAAAATACGATTATCCATCATGCTTGTCTTGTACAACAAGAGTCAAAAAATTTATACTCAGCTCTTCAAGCAGCATAAACGAGCTTGGGGCATCAGTAAAGAAGATTTTTTGAACTTTCCTAAAGGTTCGCTAGGCCATCATCTTGGCGTATTCTATCAAGAAAAAGGTTTTGACGTTGTTCCGAAATTAGAAAATCATGATGTATTTCACCTCATTACAGAATCTGGCACCGACATACAGGATGAAGTCGCCATGCAATATTTATTATTGGGCAATGGAAAGGTCAGCCTTTATCAATTTGCGATGATCGCAATTGGTACATTCCTCTACCCCGAACACTTCAACATGAACCTAAAAGCTTTATCAAAAGGTAATGCCATGCAAAAGTTTCATGATTTGGATTTCGAAACTTTATTAAACATTCCATTACAAGAAATTAAAAGTTCCTTGGCATTTGACTTAAAAAAACATCTCAATCACCATAATTTAACAACATTATAAAATCCAAAATCATGGAAACAAATAAAACACCCCTCTTAGACCGTATTGGTACATCAGTTTTCACCAAATTAATTACCATTTTAATTCTCGTCTTACTACTACTCATCCCTTTATTCTGGGTCAAAGACCTTATTGATGAAAGAAAGAATAGGCAATCTGAAGTCAGTAATGAAATTGCTTTTAAATGGGCTGGTCAACAGGTGATCTCAGGTCCCATCATTGCCATCCCTTACCAGGTAGTAAAAGAAATTGTCACAACAGATAAAAACATCGTCTCTACCAAGAATACCTACGTCACACAATACGTATACCTATTACCAAAAGCATTAAACATCAACAGTACCATTTCACCGGAATCATTGAAAAGAGGTATTTACAACAGTGTGGTGTACAATGCGCAACTGGATCTAAAAGGATCGTTTGATGCGATCGATTTTAATAAAATAGATTTGAATGGTGTAGATCTCGAATGGAAAAATGCGAAGATATTAATTGGTTTAAGCGATCTTAAGGGATTGGGAGCTTCTCCAACTCTAGTATTCAACCAACAGCAAATTGAATTTGAGACTAATATGTCTGCATTAAATCCTTTTGAGAATAATATGATCGCAGCCATAGATCTCTCTGGCACCAAAACAACCTTAGGTGATTTCCAGATCAAATTCAATGTAAGGGGTTCTCAATCGATCAATTTTCTCCCTCTTGCAAAACAGACTACCATTAAAACCAAAGGAAATTGGGGAAATCCAAGTTTCAACGGAGCAATTTTAGCAGATGATCGAAAAATAACAGCCAATAGCTTTGAAGCAACATGGAATATCCCGAGTTTCAACCGTAAATTTTCGCAACAGTGGGCCGGTGAGGCAGAGAAGCTGTATGAAATTAAAAACAATTATGAAATCAACAATGCTATCCACGAAGGGTACAGTCAAATGACAGAGCCCATTGCAGCTACTGATACTAATATCGCGACAGAAAAAGATATGATTCAAATCAACTTCTTGGAAGAAGTCAATAATTATCAAAAAACTACACGCGTAGCCAAATATGGAATATTGATTATTATTTTAACATTTGCAGCATTATTTTTCACCGAGATCATCAAAAAACAACGTATCCACCTGATTCAGTATCTGTTGATCGGATTTGCGATGGTACTCTTCTATTCTCTTTTATTATCCATTAGTGAGCATCTGGGTTTCAATATAGCCTATTTATTAGCTGCTATAGCTACTATTATTTTAATTGCATCATTTATTAAATCCATTACAAAAGACAGCAAGTCCGCTTTGATATTTTCAGGAATTTTAGCCGTTTTCTATAGTTTTATCTTTATCCTGATGCAATTGCGTGATTATTCGCTGCTCGTAGGTACAATAGGTATTTTTATTATATTGGCTATACTGATGCGCGTATCCACAAAAATCAACTGGTATCAATACGATAAACGATGAGATTAGCTACAGAAGGTATCAAGATGTATTTGACATACATCTTGATACTCCTTAAAAGAAAATGATAAGATATCGTATATTGTTTTTCTTTATACGCAACCCCCATAAACAGAGTCAGACAATCGATCATGAACGATATCATAGAAACCGACATAGATATGAATTTGATCACCTCTACTGAACAAATTATCCTCCCATACCAATTTTCCTGCTGTGGATAATGCACCACCTTCATTCAAAGCAAAAAAATCTTCAATAACATAAGCCAATACCAGCACCGCAGATGGATGCTCTCCTTTACAGGCCTCTTTATTCCATTCAATATAAAGTTTATTGTCCTTTATAGTTACATGAATGAGTTGAGGAGGTGGCATATCCCCCCTAAAAACCATTACTTTTTCAGGATTTACATAGGGGTTATTGTCTGCATCATAATCAATCGAATTGTTGAGTAAATAGGATTGAGCGGATTGAAAAGTACCCACACGGCTACCTTTAGGGGCCATATTTTTATAACCAAAAGCTATTGGTTTCTTAATATATTTCAAAAATTGAGATACGGCCTTCAAACGTTTGCGATTGATGAGCATCAATTCGGTGGGCGGTTTTTTTACTATTGCTGGTAGAGAACGAATAACGGTTTGACCATTTAGTTCATAACCTACCACACTTCCTACTTTACCGGAAAAAGGACCATTTATACCTGCTTTTAATATTGCCATAATGGTTTATTTAAATTGGAAATTAACTAAGATATATAAGCTGCTATGGGCGCATTTATATAGCCTTAAACTCTAATTTAATCATTATAGTGATTAAATACAAATTATTAAGAGGTTTTATAGAGGTTTTCTAGTGTTTTAACTATAGCAACCCTATAGAAACCCTCTATAATGACTCTCGTATATCTGTGTAACATTATAATATTTTATCCATCTGTTTACAACCAGATATACATCATGATTTCTCCATGTGTGATGACCAAATATTTCTTTCCTTTAATCAATTTTGATCGCATGAAATGTAGTAAAAGGGAGGGCTATGATTTCTAATAAACATGGTTGATGGACCGTATAAAATGTTCCCTTAGTTTGTTTACAAGAGGCGATCATGTCAGTTTATCATGTAAAATTTGTCATTTTTTATGAAAAAATTTCAGTTTCACGAGATCGGTATTTTTTTTGTGGAATATTGAATATAGTCGGCCGACTGAAAGATTTTAATAATTAATTTTTCACTTCATAAAAGGAGGTTATTATGAAACTTGCAAAAAGAAACTTGAACAATTTTTCAATTTTTTCGCCCATGTTTAATGATTTCAACCGAGAACTTTTAAACTGGGGTAATAGTAACTATTCTTCTACGAGTACCACCGTTCCTTCCGTCAATATTAAGGAAGATGGCGATACTTTCGAAGTAGAAGTCGCTGCACCAGGAATGTCAAAAGACGATTTTAAGATCACGCTAGATGGCAACCTACTGACCATATCATCCGCAAAAGAAGAAAAAAATGAAGAAAAACGGGATAACTATACCCGACGGGAGTTTAGCTATCAGTCCTTCCAACGCAGCTTTGAACTTCACAGAGATGTAGTCGATCAGGATAATATCGAAGCTCGTTATGAAAATGGTCTGCTACGGTTAACCATACCTAAGAAAGAAGAAGCAAAACAAAAAGAGCCTCGACTTATCGAAATATCATAAGTCATAAAATAGTCCATATATAGGATAGCCTCCCAATGGAGGCTATCCTATTTTATTAAGATATTATTTTTAAAATATGGAACGATCAAATTATCATATTGAAGTTCAGATGTACTGTCATGATAGTTACATCCAGATTGCTACATTTGATTTGAGCAGTTGTGAAAAAATAGTTCAGGAACTATTTGACGAATTAAAGTGGGATAGTCAAGCATCCGGCAATAGACTTTTACGCATCGCGCTTATGCGGAACGAGAAAAATAATACAAAAACACAACTAAAGTCATTGGACTGCACAATCGATGAACTGGGAGAAAATATTAAAGCCATTATAAAAAAGACTTTTAGGGCAGTTAACTTTGATTGACCCCTAGGTACAAAGTACATTGAAAAAACTTAAGTAAACATTATTTTACAATTATTTTTTGATTTTTCTTGATTTTTTTCAAATTGATATTTAATTTGGAACCGTTTTTTTAAGGTAAGTACTACCCTAACCAACATTTTTTTAAAGCTAATATTCTATTTAAATATAAATTTTAGTTATTGGATCATGTTAAACAAACTACTAATTACACGCCTAGGTCTATCTTTTAGACCATTATTTATTTCATTTTTAATACTGGCCAACAGTCTCTACCTATCGGGGCAAACGGTCAGAGCAACAAAGTCAAGCTTTGAAGCAAGATTGCTCAATATTGAAGCGCCCAGCAATGAGCCCTTTCGATACACGACCACATTGACCAATGGGTCATCACAGACAGTTACTTACAATCTAAACGCCCAATTACCAGAGGGATGGCAGATCAGTTATCGAGTAGAGGGATCCCAGGTGACTTCTCTTCAAATGCAAGCAAACAAAGTTCAAGAAATAAACATCGAAATTAACTGCCCGCTGACTGCAAAGCCCAACACATATAAAATTCCGTTAAAGGCTATATCCCCAACAGATACACTGCATCTCGATCTAGAAGCTGTTGTAAAGGGTTCCTATGCTCTCCAACTCACCACACCTAGTGGAAGACTTAGTGATGAAGTCGTATCTGGCAGCAACAAGGAAATCCTCCTTCAAGTAAAAAATACAGGAACTCTTCCTTTAAACGCGGTAGAACTGAGCGCTCAGTTGCCCAGCAAATGGGAAGCTACTTTTTCACCTTCAACGATACAGCAGCTAGAGCCTGGCAAGTCGACAGATGTAAAAGTTGACTTGCGCGTACCCGATAAAACCATAGCTGGCGACTATGCTGCAAAATTTGATGTTAAATCACCGAACAGTACTGCTGACATTTCATTTCGTATGATAGTCAAGACCTCTTTACTTTCAGGCTGGGTCGGCATGCTGATTATCCTATTGGCTATCGGGCTGATTTATTATCTTATTCGCAAATACGGAAGACGATAGCACTATTTCATTCAATAAAAAAGATAATCATCATGAAGGATCCTATCATCCAATTGACAGGTTTGACAAAAAACTATGGAAAGGCAAAGGCTGTTGATCATTTAGATCTCAACATATATAAAGGCGAGGTATTCGGTCTTCTCGGTCCCAATGGTGCCGGCAAGACGACGACTATCCTGATGATGCTTGGACTGACCGAGCCGACCACAGGAACAGCTTATGTCTGTGGTCATAATGCCACCCGAAATCCAATAGCTGTTAAAAGAAAAGTGGGCTATCTTCCAGATAATGTGGGTTTCTATCCTGAAATGACCGCATTGGAAAACCTAACTTTCATAGCTGAATTAAACGGACTTCAAAAGTCTAAAGCTAGGTCTGGCGCGCAAGATATCTTAAATCAAGTAGGACTGGGACAGGACATCCATAAGAAAACTGGAGCCTTTTCGAGAGGTATGAAGCAGCGACTCGGTCTTGCTGAAGTCCTCATCAAGAATCCTGAAGTTGCTATTTTGGATGAGCCTACCTTAGGTATAGACCCACAGGGTGTAGATGAATTCCTAGAATTGATCAAGCGACTCAGCAGAGAACAGAATCTGACAGTTCTCCTATCTTCGCATCATCTCCATCAGGTACAGCGCGTTTGTGACAGAGTGGGTATTTTTGTTGGTGGAAAGCTACTAGCAGAAGGCTCGATTGATAGTCTTGCACATAAGCTACAGCAAAAAGAGGGCATAACAACATGGATTTCATTTGAAAAAACACATGCAAACGTAGCGCTATTTGAAGAAGTATTAAAAAACTTGCCTGGTATCAGAAAGCTTTCTGTTGGCGATGACTCGATCGAGATCAAAACAGATGGCGATATAACTGCCACGGCAGTACGTTTACTTGTCAACAACGGTGCTGACATTCTATCTGTACAACGCCATGATTATGCACTCGACTATATCTATAATACATATTTTGAGAACAGTAAAACAAGCAACTCTGAACATGAAAAATCCCACAGTCTCCTCCACAATTAGCCACTCATCGGTTCCAATTCAGGTACTGGTAAATAAGGAAATTGCCTATCATATTCGCAGCTGGCGTTTTATCATACTGATCCTACTTATTGTACTGACGTTTGGAGCCTCATTATACGTATCTTCCACCGGGTTGAAAGAGGCTGTCAACAATATGAAAGATCCTGATCAATCATTTTTATATCTCAAATTATTGACCACGACGGACAATTCGATTCCACCATTTCATGTTTTCCTGAATTTTCTAGCGCCACTACTTGGCATAGCACTCGGATTTGATGCGATCAATGCCGAATACAATGGGGGCACATTAACACGTCTGATAGCGCAACCTATCTACCGTGATAACCTCTTGTTTTCAAAATTCTTTGCTCCGCTCACTGTCGTGGGGACGATGTTTATCGCGTTAGTACTTCTAATGATTGGCGGTGGCTTATTAGGTACAGGGGTACGGATCGAGCCTCAGGAACTTTTGCGGATTATAGGTTTTACCCTTATCAGTGTTATATATGTTGCCTTTTGGTTGAGCCTATCGATACTATTATCGATACGGTTTCGCCAACCGGCGACCTCAGCTTTAACCGCAATCGGTATTTGGCTATTTTTTACTGTATTCTTCCCGATTCTTGTCAATCTAGCCATCAGGCCATTTTTACCGAATCCAAACTATATTTCGGAACAGGAATATCTAAGCTACAATGAATTGATATTAAACTTGCTTCGGTTATCACCGAGCCAACTATATATGGATGCGACTACAACCCTGCTCATGCCATCTGTACGTAGCCTCGGTCCTATTGCGATGGAACAAATGATTGGTGCCATTCCTGCACCTCTATCATTTAGGGATAGTTTCTTGATGGTCTGGCCTCAAGTCAGTGGTCTTTTAGCAGCGACGATGATCTGCTTTGCGTGGTCCTATTATATTTTTATGCGAAGAGAAATACGGAGTTAAACTGCCGTATATAGGATGAATAAATGCACGCTACTGGTACAAACATAGCGTGCATTTTTTGTATACTTCAGGAAGTTGCCCATAGCAGATTTAATAGAGATTTAAATAAGCTTCTAGTCTCAGTCATTAAAATTGGACTTTTGCTCCTATAGTGTACATTTGATTGTGGAAAGATATTTAATAGCGTAGATTCAAATCTAATCGGCAATTGACGTTTGCCTTTAAAATCACTCAATTCAATAAAATGACCCCAATCTGAGTAAGAATCCTTTTCTGATATTCTAACTAAATTAATGTACAAATCGATATCAACAAGGTCTATTTTTTTGATCTCATTATCAATTTCCAAATACAAATACTTTTCATTAATACGACAGAAATATTCCTTTTTTAATATTTTAATTCTGACTAAAACAAGAATAAATAAAATTAGAAATACAAAAAGCAAGGTCAATGAAATAGACTGAACGATCGATTTAATTGAGTCAAAAAAAGAAAACTCAGCTATACAGCCTATTGATAAATTCAAAAATGCTGCAAGACAAAATAAATTTTGATACTTTTTTAATGCATTAAAATTCCTTGGTGATAGCACGACTAAAATTATATCTTCCATTATATCATTATTTGGAAAAATACTCCATAAACTCATTCTGAACAGAAAAGCCGTAGGAGTCTTGTGCCTTAATACGAATGATTTTATTTTTATCAGCATTCAACTGGGGCATCTCCAATTCCCAAAGATGGCTAGATTTTCTTTTTCGGAGAGGATTGGCTGTACTGCCAGGACTTGGATATATCTTTTGATTGTTTTTTTCTATCATATGGGCGACAAGCGGATCTATGCTTTTATTAATTTGCATCTGTAGCCATTCTCCATCATTTAGTTGAACCATAACTTTGGTACTATCACCAGCTCCAAATATGTTGGCCTGCAATAGTCCGTCATTCAAAGTAATATGCATTTGCTTTTGTGCATCCTGTCCAATCGCTTTATATTTAAAAGAATACTGATTATCTTTAATATGGATCACAAAATATCCTCTCGGACTACCGCATTGCATCATGGCATCTGGCACACCAAAAGCATCCTTTTCTCCTCGCCACCAATTACCGCAGGTAGCACCGGCTCCCAATTCTTGTATTGCATGGCTATTAAAAAAATATCGATCCACCTGATGGGTATGGCCGGACAACAATAAGACATTCTCATATCCTTCCAACTGTTGGAGCACCTCTGCTTTATTTCGTGTAAAAGCCATTGGTATATGCTGACTGAGGACAACTAAAACATCTTTTGGAACATGTGCCAAATCATTCTTTAAAAACGTCAATTGATCGTCGGTCAATCTTCCTTCATAAGAATTTTTGCCCGTAGCAAAGACATTATTCAATACAATAAAATGCGCATGACCATAATTGAAAGCATAATTATCTGCTCCAAACACCGTATTAAAACGGTCATTCATATAAGCTGGATGGTCAACATTACGATCATGATTGCCGACCATAGTCCATGATGTCATCGGAAGGGTATTAAGCATAGCCCCGAAATCAGGCAATAGGTCCATATTATTATTGACCAGATCGCCTAAGACTAGGTTGAAATCAATATCATTACGTCCTAGAAGCTCCGAAAAAATACTTTTTGCTGCAAATCCGAGTTCTTCTTGATCACTGACCTGAACATCTCCAATTGCCGCAATATTAAATTCTGTTACGACACTTTTCCTTTTTTGCAAGGGCATGTTATAAACCAGCGTATCCGAAATATGGTTATTTGGATTTAGATAATATGCATTTGCATTACCAATTTTGTTTGCATGTGCATACTGATATGCTGACGGATGGATAGAAAAGATAGATTGTCCTACTTCTGCTTTAAAACCGTAAGCTCCACGACTGTCAGAACTTATTATATGGACACCATTGGATATCAACACCTGGGAAAGACCCTTCTCCCCCCTATCCTGCATGCCATTATTATTTTTGTCTTCAAACACATGACCTTTGACCCATACACTTTTTGCAGATGGGCTTTGTGCCATTGCTTCCACAGCAAATAGTACTGCCAAAGCCAACAAATAACTTATTCTATTAATCATATAGTATTAAATCTAAAAGATCGGACAGATAGTATCTATCCGATCTATTGTTATTACAATCCTGGAATATCGTATTTAAAGAGTGCTGCTTTGCCATCGATAATAGTAATCAGATAAGGTATTCCTTCTGCATTTATTCGCATCTCATATTTATCTCCATTTTCTGCCGAAAGCTGCATCGCAGTATTCCAATTTCCGGTTTCCTTATTAAATGTAGTCACTTTAACCCCGTTATTTGCATCACCGTAGGCAACAAACACGCGTCCATCTGGGTGTACGCGCACCGCAATATTATTTCTATTTGCTGAGCCACTTGTTGTCTGACTGAATCCATCACCCAATTGTTTCCAAGCAGTACCATTCCAATGCATCACAAATGTTTTATAAGCTGGCGAAATTGATTGATAAACCATATAGATCTGACCATCTTCTGTAGCATCTAAATCAATATTAAATCCCCCAAAACTTGACTCTGCCGGTCCAACATTAACATTGCCCACCAGCGTCCAATTACCGTTATCCAAACGATAAATAGACGGTTTGCGCAAGGATACTCCACTAGTCAAATCCATTATAGCATAATAAAGTTTATGATCGGCACCTTTAAACATTTTTGCATAATATCCAGAAATTGATTGTGACATCGTTTGCCCTTTCCAAATACCTGACTGAATAGATTCAACATATGTACCCCGTTTAGGATACGGAGTAGTTACCTTATCAAAGATGTACCCCAAATAAGGAACATTTTGGTCCATTTTTAAAGTTAGATAGTCTACTTTACCATAAGCCCCCTGTTGCTTGCCAACAAAAGACCATTTACCATTTTCATACTTCATGACAGAAGCAAACTGCTCATTATTACCTTCTGTATAATCCCGAAATGCGGCATACGGCACACCTTCTTTTGAAAAATCCATTGAAATCAAATTGGCTCTGGTGGGTGTAAAACCGCTAACATCTCCAACAGGTTCCCATCGTTTATCCTCAACATTGTAAGTGCCCATAACTCCCTTTTTTAGCTCGTTGGTACTTCCGTTGGTTTGAACAGCTACATAGAGTTGCCCATTGACAGGATTGAACTCCATATTTGCTTCATAGATTTTCTCCATTCCTAAGAAATCAGCCAGCTCTACTTTTGACCAAACAGGTGCAGTAAGTCGACCCACTGTAACGACAAAGTTTTCCGAAGTGCCACTTTGCACATCTTGTAGCTCCAAGTTTTGTGGTAAGGTATAGTCCAATACGGTTTCTTTACTTACGAAATCAGTACCATTATACTTTAAAATGGTACCATTGCTTTTTGTATACCGAGCTACCAATTTCGTCACATCAGCATCTACTGGCAAGTCTACTTTAATATCAAGCTTCGTTATGGTTGCTGGGTAATCTCTAAACAAGTATTCTGGATTGTCTGCGGCATAGAAACCGAAAGACACGATAGACCCGGCCTTTTCAGCCGTCACACTATACTGCGACATTCCATCGGGTGTCACAAATCGATAAACAACTGTTTGTGTAAAATCAACAGCACTGATGCCTGATTCTTGAACTTTCTGACCAACATAGGCAATCAATTTATCTGAGCTTCCATGAAAAGAAGGTATAGCTTTAGTGATATCGATTGAATTTGGTACCGTAATATGAATCTGCTGACCTTCAATAGTTCCAAATACTGCCTCTTTTAATCCAGGATTGGCCGATGGATCAAAAGAAAAGGATTGCAACTGAACATGATCGGCCAGTAACGCATCTTTTTTACATCCGAAAAGGATTAGGCTAGAGATGGCCATCAACAGATATAAACAATAGTTTTTTTTCATCCTTATATTTTTTTATAGCGATGTGATCATCAGATCTACTTCATACCGCAGCTGGTTTGAAAATTCCGATGATCTCATCTAAATTAAATTATTTTTTAAAACTCTCTGGCAGTAATACTGCCTTCACTTTATAGGCTTTACTCATTTTACTATTTGTGTAGTCCGCAATATCAGCAGCTTTAATTTGGTCTAGCATCTGCTTATATGTCGTAAAAAATGACCAATTAGCAAATTGAAAATAGATGTGATTACGAAGCTCTGCACTCCAAAATGTATCCTTACCCCATTGTTTTTCATAAGCTTGGTATATTTGAACCTTTGCATTTTCAAGTTCTTCTGTAAAATAAGACGGATCTTTTGCTATCTTTTCAAGCTCAACTTGTACCTGCTCTATTAAAAAATCTGCTCGACTAGGTTCACAAGTAAAATTAATCCGCGTACGCATCAATGCTGTTGGTTCGGAAGTCGCACTGACACTCACACCTACACCATATACCCCAGACTGCTCTTCTCTTAGATTTTTGCGCAATTTTACTTTAAGCACATTCTCCATCAATTCATTTTTGAGGATATCAGGATAATCATACTGAATGGAAGTGGTCTGGTAAAAAAGATTTACTGTAGCTTTGTCGGCTTGACCTGCATATTGAATAATTTCTTGATTTTCGCGCTGTGTATATTCCGGAATACGTTGTTCGGAGGTATAAGGACCGCTAGGAAGACCTCCTATATACTGTTCAACCAATGGTTGAATACTATCGGCATCAAAGTCTCCCACCAGCACAAAATCAAAATCTTTAGCTGAGTGAAAACGTTCTTTAAACACAGGTACTATACGATCTAGCTGTAGATCCTTTTCAATACGGGCAGCAGATAGATTGCTTTCATCTAGATCATCCGCTCCGATCGCTTTATTGATGGCCAGGTTATAAGCCTCCATGACTTGGAACTTTTTATTTCTTGCAGCATCCAAACTCTGTTTTTTGACACTCCCAAAGATCTTACTATCGACACGTGGCTGTGTCCATTTTAAGTATAGCAATTCGAACATCGTTTTGATATCTTTCCTATTTGCCGAAGCAGATAATCCTTCACGATTGGGTGCAATCATAAAGGTAGCGGAAGCTGAATTTCCATTCAAATATTTGGTCAGTGCCGCTCTTGTAAATTCACCTGCACCACTAGCACCAATGATATTTTTGGCGTAAACGGCATTTACATAATCTGTACTGTCTACCGCGATAAAACCGCCTTTTCTAAATGCCGTCAATTGAACATGGTCTTTTCGACTGTCATTTTTCTTCAGGTAGACTTTTGATCCATTGGAGAGCTCCCATTTAGTCACGCCGATCTCATTGATCGATTGTTTTTGTATAACCTGACCACTTGTCGGCTTATCGCTCAATAACTGTGTTGGAATTTCAATGTTATCCGTCCACCTCTTCAGATCAGCCTGTTTAGCCTGAGCAAATAATTGGCGGAGGGCAATTTCATTGGGGATTTTAGATCCTAAACGCTCTGGAGCAGTAAGCATGACAGCTGTGTTTCCTGGCTTAAAATAACCTTGGAGATGCTCCAAAAGATTTAAAGAATCCAATCGATCGATATCACGCAAGACCTGCTTATTGCGTTCATCCTTATCCATCAATACCTGTCCCGTAAAGAAAACATCCTTTAACTGGCTCAACATTATATTGGCATTCAATTCATTATTTTGGGGCGCCCGCTGTAACTGTTTCTTATATTGCTCTCTATAATCGTTCAGCTCGGAAGAGTTAAACCCATAACGCAACAGTCGCTCACGCTCTTTCAGAAATTTAGCGATGCCTTCTTGTACCTGCCCCTCATACAAGGTAGCTCCACCAACAGATAATCCATTGTTGAGCAAGAGATCCGATACTGACATAGAAGCACTTTTGTAACTATCATCCAATTGTCCAATACGATCAAACCTCTTCTTGATCAGCGTATTGACAGCATTCCGTTTTAAATTTTCAAAAAAATCAGCTTCCGTTTTCACAGCTTTAGACGCTGGTAAAATTCCGATATAGCTGAAATCGATGGTATTGGCCTCTTTGTCTGTATAGATTTTGATCAGCGTATCTGCATGGTTTGACAAATGGTAAGCAATTCGTTTTGCTTCTGGTTTTCTGTTTTTAGCATTTCCAAATAGCTTTTTGACCATCTTTTCAACAACTTTGGGATCCTGATTGGTGACCACTGCCAGCCCCATCAGATTTGGTCTATACCACTTTTGGTAGAAGTCGACCAATGTTGATCTTTGAAAATGGCGGAGTATATCTAGTGTACCAATTGGTTTACGGTCGCCATAACGAGAATTAGCAAAGATAAGTGGTAAAGTTTGGTCACTTAATCGCGCAGAAAGTCCTTCTTTTGTGCGCCATTCTTCAATGATAATACCACGTTCTTTTTCAATCTCGAGCGAATCAAAGCTTAGATTAAAAGCCCAATCACTAACGATATCCAAGGCCTTCTCCAAGTTTTCATTCGTTTTACTATTGATCGTTATTTTATATACCGTCTCGTCATAGGAGGTGTGTGCATTAAGATCTGCACCAAATTTCACTCCCAGAGACTCTAGATAACTAATGACCTCATTTTTTGGATAATGTTTACTTCCATTAAAAGCCATATGTTCAACAAAATGGGCTAACCCCAATTGGTTGTCTTCTTCTTGCAAACTGCCAGCATTTACAAAAAGTTGGATAGCAGTCTGTTGATTATTGGTGTGATTTGGATAGATAAAATATTGAAATCCGTTTTTCAATTTTCCACGCAATAACTTCGGATCCTGCTTCAGATTCTGAGCCTGCAGAAATCCTGTCGAGACAAGAATAAAGGTCAATAACCCTATTATTATTTTCACAAATGCCATGCCCATCTAGATTTTAGTAATTTTTAAGCTCGACTGTTTATGGTCGGGACCTGGCATACCGATCGTAATATCCTTGTCATTACTAAGCAATCTGATGATTAATGTATTGTCCTTTCCTTCTTGGATGGGATGATTGATCCAACGAATCGTGATAGGCATCTCGACATATCCTGGCTTAAACAGTAAAGATGAGCTTGGGTTCAAGATCTCGTAATCAATCCCTTCTGTAAGGCCCTCACCTACAATGATCTCATATGTCAACGTAACAGGCTCAAACTGACTTTTAGTACTGAAATAAACCTTATAGTCCACCGGTTCATTTCGATTTGACTGTACGGTTATTTCTGAATCATTATTTTGGTGTATATAGAAAAAAGGGTGATCATAAGGTGTCTCCAGCTCTTTGTTACAAGAAACAGATAACAACATCATAAACCCCATTAAAAGTAGCATCTTTTTCATGTCTTATTTATTTACAGTAGGATTTGGTTTAATTGATGGATTAGCGTCCAGTTCAGTTTTCGGAATCGGTAAGATAAAGAGATCATTGGGATAGTTGACAGTGCAATTAGCTGCTCCGCAATCCGTACCACGGTTTAGACTTTCTTTATAACGCATAATATCATAGATCCGTTGACCTTCAAACGCGAGCTCTTTGCGGCGTTCCATTTTGATCTGGTCTAGCAGTTCTTCTGGAGAACTATATTGTACGATGATGTCAGCCACATTTTTATTCAACGCTCTTGCTCTGATCATTTTAATATCCTCCTCTGCTAAGCTATACTGTTTAGTATGGTAATAAGCTTCGGCACGATTGAGGTATAGTTCAGAAGTACGGATCACTTTAAAGTTGACCGGCCAGTTGATATCTGGTATAGCAATATTTTTTGCATTTTTAAGCGAAATAGAATTTCCCGAACTGGCTTGTAGTTCATATAGGTTTCTCCTCACATCAGTAGTCTCAAAGAAATTTAAAAATGCTTTGCTTGGGTACGCCAAAAAGGATGTGCGATCTGAATAAAAGCTAGACAT
The DNA here is from genome assembly GCF_002440335.1 of Sphingobacterium sp. UBA6320. NCBI lineage: Bacteria > Pseudomonadati > Bacteroidota > Sphingobacteriia > Sphingobacteriales > Sphingobacteriaceae > Sphingobacterium > Sphingobacterium sp. UBA6320. Next base: position 210,140 of record NZ_DJTA01000007.1, read on the forward strand.
ATAATTTGCTGATCTCGTATTAAGATTCAGTTGCCAGATAACTTCAGACTTGATGCTGTTATAGTCCGATAACTGACTCTCTGCTATAAACATGTCTTTATAATCAGCATTTTTGACTAATGGATAGCTTCCTTTTGACACGACTTCAGAAGCGTATTGGATAGCTTCATCATAACGTCCCATATATAAATAGATACGAGACAACAAGGCACGAGCGGCGTCTGAAGAAGCATAGATACGTGTAGCGGGACTCAAATTATCTAGATACTGGATCCCCGTCTCCATATCTTTTATGATTTGCGCGTAAGTGTCCTTCATCGTTGCGCGCGGTAAATTTTGCGGTGGTAGAGGCGTTACTGTTGGAATAGGAATTCCTGGATGACTTGCATCAGCTGTATACGTATAGTGTTGTGCATATACATTGGCAAGTGCAAGGAAAAGTAAGCCCCGGATGATGTGGCTCTGCCCTAAATATCTATTAAAATCATCCAAGTTACCATTCAGAGTAGGTTGAATACCTGCTGCAGAGTTGATGATATTATTGATGTTATTTAAGGCTTCATAACCTGAGGACCAGATAGCCATGGTCCCACCGGTTCCATCCTCTTCATCAACATTATAATTGTAGTCTGTCAACATATAATTTTGAGTTGATGTCGTACTGCGCTGTACATCGTCGCCACGCAAATCACCATATATGCCGTATTGAGACTGAAAAAAACGAGAAGTTAGACTATAACTACCCATCAAGGCATCACGCATGCCATTGACATTTGAGAATAACTGTTCTTTGCCCAATTGCCCGATAGGCGCTACTTCTAAAAAAGAGCTGCCACAACTTACTAATGAAAAACAGAGGGCAGCAAACGTATATTTAAATAATTTCATTTCAAATTCTTATTTTAAAAACCAATATTGATATTCAAAGAATAATTAAGCACTCGGCTGGATTCTGAAAGCATATTGGCATAGGTATTATCTACGACACTACTGCTTGTTACACCGTATTGCTTAGCTAATGCTTCATAATTCTTGATTGTCCCTTTTTTTGCTGAATAGGGTGTCCATATCGCCAAATTGCTGGCCATAGCGGTCACTGAGATATGACTTAATTTTAAGCGTTCTATTAATCCGGCTTTAAAAGTATAACCTAAGCTGATGTTGTCCAATTTGAGATATGTCCTATCCAATAAAAAGCGAGTAGAATTCATGATGGACGATGTACTTGTATTCGAAAGTCTAGGCGAAGTGGCCAATTGTCCTGGAAAACGCCAAGAATTTAACATATCAATGGATTGATTTCCGCTTAAAATACTAAGACCATCCAAACCATTGTTTCTTCCTGCTTGATCAAAATAAAGCCCTCCTTTTGCATATTTAAAAAAGACAGAAAAGTTCCAGTTATCATATGTAATATAGTTAGTCAGACCACCGTAATACTTGTGTGTCGCATCACCAGCAATGACCCGATCATTGGTATTAAAAGTTTTGGTAATATTGCCATTTACGTCATACCACATCGGATCACCAGTAGAAGGATCTACGCCAGCCCAACGTACTAAATAGTAAGATCTTGAGTTATAACCAGGACGCATAATCGTAGTTCCGGATACCCGATCGATATCTTCATTTAACTCCAATACTTTATTACGATTGGAGGATAGGATAAAACTGGCACTCCAATTAAACTTTTCTTTTTTGATGATATCTCCGTTCACGCTCAGTTCGAGTCCCGTATTTTGCATTTTACCTACATTTTCATAGGTACGGCGAAATCCGGTTACCATCGAGACATAGGCATTGTCAATCATATCATGCGTTACATTACGATAATATTCTGCAGCAATATTAAATCTTTCAAATAATCTAAAATCTATACCCGTGTTGAGCATTTTGGTTGTTTCCCATTTCAGTCCGTCATTGACACCTCGTGTCATCGTTGTACCAGAATTACCGCCATAACTATAGTCGGCATCGTATTTATAAATACCGCTGGCATAAGATGAATTAAATCTAGAGTTACCATTGTTCCCGTACGACACTTTAAATTTCAAGAAATCGATAACTTTATTTTTAGGCCAAAAAGACTCATTACTCGCAGTCCAGGCAGCTCCTACAGAAATAAATGTACCCCATTTAACATCCTTTCCGAAATTGGAACTTCCATCTTTTCGATAGGTGTAGTTGATCGCATAGCGTTTGTCATATACATAACCAGCCCGCCCAAAATAAGAAAGTAGAGTCTGTTTGTCACGACTTGTTGTTCCTACACGACTTGTTACTGCCACAAAACCAACTTCTCGGATATCGTCATTGGGAAAATTGCTTCCTGTCGCAGAAACAGAACGACGCTCCTCTTTTCTCGCTTCGGTACCCACTAAAAAGTCAAAATCTCCACCAAATATCTTCCTATCAAAAGTCAATGTATTGGTACTGATCAAATTGAGCACTTGTGACTGTCCTCGATATGCACTTCCATTGCTTGAGGCACCAGAATAATTATACATCGAATTATACATATCCTCATTGACACTGGTAAAATCAGCTCCATTCAGATTGGTAAACTTTAATCCATCCATTAATTGATAGCTGAATCCTAATGATCCAAGCACATGGGCGGCTTCTTGTTTCTGATCATTTTGATCCGATAATCCCGGCATATTTTGCAACAAATTACCATTTGGATCTCGTTCTATATAACTTCCATTAGGTCCATAAGGACTGATGAGTGGACTGTATTGAAAATAAGCATTTCCAGGATTGAACATATCGTCTTTGGTATAGGAAGCCGACATGGTTGAATTGATAATCAAGCGTTTTCCGACATTACCACTTACATTTGAACGTACATCATACCGCTTGGTGGTGTTGCCAATGATCATGTGTTTTTCATCGTACACATTGGCAGCTAGGAAATAGCGTGCTGCATCTGTGGAGCCCGAAAGACTTACATTATGCAAGGTTGTCAAGCCAGTACGATTGTAGACATCTGCCCAATTTGTATTTTGATTGGTATCTAATTTACCCAGTTGATCCATCATTCCCATATCTTTGACGAGATTCAGGTATTGAAGACCGTTGAGCTGGTTGAGGTATGTCGTGGGACGTTTATTGATCCCTGAACGGAATGTATAATTAAGTTTTGGTGCTCCCTTACCTTTACGAGTGGTGATCAAGATTACCCCATTTGAACCATTGGCTCCATATATGGTCGTAGCACTTGCGTCTTTAAGGACGGTCACGCTCTCGATATCGTTGGGATTTATATAGGTCAATGGACTAATCGAGTTCTGCATCCCGGGGATCGAATTGGTCGTTCCGCCGGTATAGAGCGGTACGCCATCCACCACCCATAGAGGCTCATTGGAAGTTGTTCCACCTACCGTGGACGATTCACCACGTATGCGTGTACTGTAGCGTGATCTGGCTGAACTATTCGTGCCCGCATCTTGTGAATTGAACTCTACTCCGGGTATAATACCTTCCAACAAAGCATCAAGACGAAGTGTAGGTCTATTTTCTAATTCCTTTCTTGTGATCACAAAAGCAGATCCCGTCTGATTTTCACGCGACTCTTTGGTTCCATAAGCCGTGACAATAACTTCATCCAGGTAATCCATACTCTTCTCCAATACAATCCGCGAGTTTTTCATGATCTCCTTGACAGGTATTTCCTGCGATTTATATCCGATATAGCTGATGATCAACGTACCTTCCACAGGGGCTACGATATTGAATTCGCCACGATTGTCCGTACCGATCACTTTGCTCGTACCTTTTAAGGCTACACTTACACCGGCTTGATTGGCAGCTGTTTTTCCGTCTTGATCATCAACGACTACCCGCCCCTTCAACAATACAGTAGAGCCCTGCTTTACTTTTGGCTTGGTAAGTGTAATCGTTTTATTGACAATCTAATATTCAACATTTAGTGCTGTGGATAATTTTGCTAGCGCTTCCTTAATCCCATTTTCATTGAGCGCAAGCTGTAAAGCAGGATCGTTTTCCAAAATATCAGCATCATAGACAAAAGAATAACCAGATTGGTCTTCGATCTGCTTTAAGACAGTTTTTAAAGGTTTTTTGGTACCATCTACTTGAATTTGCTGTGCAAAACTATGCTGAGAAGTACAGGTCAGCAATCCAATGGCCACCAAGGTAGTGAGTTTAACCGAAAGCAACTCGGGCTTTAAAAAAGCCGGGCTTCGTTTAAAGAATTTTTCATTCATTTTATTTAAGGTTAATTATTTGCAAAAGTTACATACAGAAGATTTCCTTTAAGCTGGAAATTTCCATTCGTTAGGTTTTTCATGATCTCAAGCACATCGGCGGTTTTGGAACCATTTGCTATTTTACCGGAAATATGCTGATTAGGTATAGATGTCTGATATACAACCTCAAAACCATACCAACTACTCAACTGGTCTAGGACTGATTTAATAGATTCATTATCAAATTCAAAATCTAGATTGCGCCAAGCCTCCTTATCCGATCTGGTTAGTTTTTCACGAATGAAGGAGCCATCTGTATTGAGCACCATGTCATTTGGTTTTAAAATCAAGCTTTGACGACCATTGGTCAATTCGATTTTACCCTCATGCAGTGTGGTTATTGTTTTTTCAAGGTCGGCATATGCTTTTACATTGAATTTTGTTCCGAGAACTTTTATTTGCTGATCTGAAGTTGTGACCACAAAGCTCCGTCCCGGAATGGTCGTTACTTCAAAATAAGCCTCGCCTTCCAAGGAGATTGTCCTTTGGGAAGAACTAGCATAATCTGGGGATAGAGAAATTTTAGATCCCACATTTAAAGTTACTTTGGTGCCATCAGGAAGAATGGCTTTTGTAAATTCACCTTTACCTGTTGCTAATGAGCTCAACGATTTATAGTTCCTCAGATCCACATAATTTGCTGTATCAAGAAAATCCTTTAGGTCGCCACTGATCTCTTCGCTCTGACCTGTATCATCTGTTATTAGAACTGCTGACCTAAATATCGGTTTATCAACGTCAGATTGTTGGTTTAACCATATCCAAGCAACCGCTGCTGAAAAAAGCACGATGGCTGCTGCGACTTTCCATAACCATTGTATCTGCTTCATCTTCACTGGAGCGATACGATTGTTTATATTTTCCCAATGTTTCTGTTGGAGTTCAACAAGAGGGACATCGCTATCAACCTCGGTCTGACTATCGTCAAAACTATTATACCAAAGCTGAAATTGGCGGATCTCATCCTTAGAAGCCGTACCCTGGTTGATACGGGCAATAATTTCTTTTATTTCTTGTTGCGATTTCATATGATTAACAATCGTGGTCTATAATAGAAGTACCACAAGTATCAATCAACGCACGCCGAAAATTAAAAAAATAATAAAGATTTCAAATTATTTATAAAAATCCTCAAATGTTTTAGACTTTTACTTATTTGATTTTCAACAGTACGAGGTGAAATATTCAATTTTTCAGCGATTTCCTTACTATTGAGATTGTCGATTCGAGAATAATTAAAGATAATTTTGGTCTTCTCCGGTAGTCGTTCTATCTCCTGAAAAATAAGTTGCTGAAGTTCTTTTGAATTCAAGGCATCATCCAAATTAAGTTCTTCTATCCGATCCAACAGACCATAGGAGGTATGATCAATATATTCAACTCGAGAAGATCGGTTTAAATATTTGATAATAGAGAATTTAGTTGCCTGAAACAAATAGGCTTCAAGATTTTGAATTTCGTCAAGTTTGGGGTTTTTCCAAAGAGAAACAAAGATATCCTGTAAAATATCTTCCGCAATATCTGTCTGTGGAAGCCTGTTATTACAGATTACAAATATCTTATCCCAATACCTTTCATAAATGATCTTAAATGCTTCTTGGTCTCCAGCTCGGATCAACTTTTGTAAAGTTAAATTATCGAGTGAGCTATAGTTGTTTTTCATTTTTATCCCCGTTCTGTCGAATATCTACAAAACGAATCCATGTGATGGGCCAAAACTACAATAATAATTAAAAGAAAACAAGACAGTTAACCATCGAGAACTCGGGTATTCGGTATTTTACCCCAATAAAGGAATCGCGTAACTGCATCAAAAAAATATCCATATCAAACTTGATCATGAAGCTATAGCAAAATCTATGTAGTTAAGCATAGACCTATGCGGGAAAAGAATATCATCCAATTATTTTAAAATAAATTTTGATTCAAAATAAAATCTACTAACTTTGTAGAGTATTCAGAATTGCACGATGCAATACCAACCGAGTTAAGTAACCGCGGTGGTAAATTAATATGGGTTTCGACCAAAAATATCTGGATACAGTTTATGGTTTAATCCTTTAAATTTTTAAATTGTATGTCAACACCAAATCTTTATCAACACTTACTGGAAAAATTCAGTTATTACACCATCAATGAACTGATACAACTCAACAATGATACGGTATCGGAAAAAGGCTGGGGTTCCTCCAAATCCACATTTCGCACGGCTCTCATCAGTACTTTTTCTAAAAGAGGTTTAGACCTTTCCAACATTATTTCAAGAGAAGATGGTTTTACCTCCGTCAAGTATGTAGCAGTTCGATTAGAAAAAAACACGCTTGTTCCAATTGTTCAGTAGGATAGTCAGAACGACATGATCTTTGCAATTTATCTACTAGTCTAATGAATCAGATCCACAGCTTGTTATACTCTAAATTGGCATTAAAAAGATTAGGATATCAAGCTTACAAAAAGTAGTTCAGTTATTTTACTAATAAGCTTCAGTTGTTTATTATTTTCGAACAATTGAAGCTTTTACAAAATTATATTCCTTAAAAGTATATTTATCGTTTATCATATCTACTTTAAACAATAGTTCTCTCCTGATTTATTTCCAATTGCGAGCACAATATTAATACTCTAAACAAAAGATGCATCGATAGTTTGTGCCAAGCATATCTGCATTTTTTATTTGATACTCTGCTTTAATTTCCCAAAAATACGGATATGATCACCTGATCATTACATAATATGTATCTACCTAAAATTTTCAAAGCTTTTATAAAATGACTTCGTCAAAAGCCTTCCTAAATAGAAAATAGGAATTACATTAGATAAAGTAGATTTTGTATCTTGCATGCTCATAATTGTATTTTTTATGAATCGAGTGAAAAGAGCTCAATCCATGATCACACTCCTTATTAAAATAAATTATTTTGATGAAAAAAAAATCTTTAATAACGCTTTCTGTATTACTTTGTGCTTCGGCAACTATGGCGCAAGAAAAGAAAGAAACGAAACTAACTGTTAATATGGAAACACCAGCAAAAACTCCATTAGACCCGCAAACCCTATGGAAATTAGGCCGTGTTTCTGCCGAAGGAATCTCTCCTGATGGTAAAACATTGGTATATGGTGTCTCTAATTACGCTGTGGAGACCAACAGCTCAGAGAAAAACTTATACACCTTATCATTGGAGACAGGCAACGCTACTCCCCTAACCAGTGAAAAAGGCGGCGAGTCTGTGGTACAGATAACAGAAAATGGTGATATTATTTATTTGTTCAAAGGTCAGCTTTGGAAAAAGAACAGATATAAGGGTGAAGCTGTACAATTGACAAATAGCGATACTGAATTAGAAAATGTCAAGTTATCTCCAAATGGTCAATACATATTATTCAGCAAAGCTGTTTTAATCAAAAAGTATCACAGTACAGATAAATATCAGGATTTACCAAAGTCCGATGCCTATGTATTCGACAATCTGGACTACCGTCATTGGGATACTTTTAATAATGGAAAATTTAACCATCCATTCGTGGCTTCCTATAATAATGGAAAAATTGGTGAAGCAATTGATCTGTTACAAGACGAGCCATTTTACAGTCCTCAAATGCCATTTGGCGGATCGGAAGATTTTGAATGGACGCGCGATAGTAAAGCGATTTTATATGTGAGCAAGAAAAAATTTGGTACGGACTATGCTGTAAGTACCAATACGGATATCTACCGTTATGATCTTGCCACCAAGCAAACAACCAATCTAACTGAAGGAATGCTTGGATACGACACCAATCCAACTTACAGTCCGGATGGAACCAAGTTGACTTGGTTGAGCATGAAAACGGATGGTTACGAAGCGGATAAAAATGATATCATTGTGTTTGATAAAGCATCTTCTCAACGACTAAATCTAACCGCGCATTGGGATGGTACCGTAAACTCTTTTACCTGGAGTAAGGACAATCGCAAAATTTATTTTGTAGCACCTGCTAAAGGAACGGTACAACTATTTGAATTAATTGTTCCTACTAATTTTAAGAACAAATCCTTAGCGTCCATCAAACAGATCTCTGAAGGAAATTTTGATATTACAGGAATTGTTGGGCAGGTCGATAATCAGTTAATTGTAACTTCTACAAAATTTACAAGAGCTACAGAGGTGTACCGTTATGACTTAAAGAGTAAAAAGTTAACTCCATTGACCACTGTCAATGATAATATGTATGCGCAGATCAGTGATAATAAGATTGAATCCAGAATTACAAAAGCCTCAGATGGTGAAGACCTTTTTTCTTGGGTCATTTACCCTCCTGATTTTGATCCTACAAAAAAATATCCAACGATCTTGTACTGTGAAGGCGGGCCACAATCGGCTTTAACACAATTTTATTCATTCCGTTGGAATTTACAGCTTATCGCATCTCAAGGATATATTGTCATCGCTCCCAACCGTCGCGGTATGCCGGGATGGGGTGTGAAATGGAATGAGGCGATCTCCAAAGATTGGGGTGGACAGCCGATTCGTGATTACTTATCTGCGATTGATGATATATCGAAAGAAAAATACGTAGACACCACGCGCCGCGCTGCTATTGGTGCTAGCTATGGCGGATATTCTGTTTATATGCTCGCTGGTGTACATGAAAATAGGTTTAAAACATTGATCGCGCATAACGGCTTGTTTGATATGAGAAGCTGGTATGGCACGACAGAGGAAATGTTTTTTGCTAACCATGAGCTGGGCGGCCCATACTGGGACAAAGCAAATGAAAAATCGTACACCACATTCAATCCATCCGAATATATCGAGAAATGGAATACACCAATTTTGATCTTTCAAGGTGGTCACGACTACCGCGTGCCGATAGGACAAGGACTTGGAGCTTTCCAAGCTGCACAGTTAAAGAAAATTAAAAGTAGATTGGTTTATTTACCCGATGAAAATCATTGGGTGCTATCGGGACATAATGCCCAAGTATGGCAAAGAGAATTTTTTGGTTGGTTAAAAGAAACATTATAATAAACAAAACGGGCTCGAAATTATATCGAGCCCGTTTTATTTTATTCCTCACCCTTCTTTCCAAAGATGGAAAGTTTAATATATTTTCCAGGTTTTTCTTTAATATCTTTCATCAGATGATCTAAACTTTGCGATGCATTATTTAAATTATCATAAAGCTTATCGTCATTGATCAATAGGCCTATTGAGCCCTGTCCCTTGTTGATTTTATCAACGATCGTCTGGAAATCGCTCATAGCCATATTAGCTTTATCCATTGTTTGTTGAAAATCAAGCTTAGCGGCTTTATCAGTAACGGTATTTAAATTGGACATAATAGCTGTTATTTGACCGCTATTATTTTTAAAGGTATTGGTAATGATGTCTAAGTTCGTGATGATATTTGTTAATCTTTTACGCTCCGAGCCCACAAGCCCTTCCACATCTTTGGTAATGAGTTCCACATTTTTTAATGATGTTGAAATACTATGTACACTTTCCTTAAAATCTTTTTGAAACTGATCGTCCAGTACAGAATTGACAACTGTTAATACTGAATCTAATTTTATGGTGATGGTTTCAACTCTTTTCTGTATCGGCTCGACCTTATCCATGATATTTGCCTGGATACCCGACGCTAACATATCACCATCCTTGGCCAACTCCGCACTATTCCCCATATCAAATACGATCGCCTTTCCTCCAAGTAGATCGGTACTGGCTATTCGTGCTATGGTATTTTTGGGTACCTTATATTCGGAACTGATTTTGAATTGTGTTAAGATACTACCATCAGGCTGCAAGGTCATCTTCGACACACGTCCTATTTGATATCCATTTACTAACACCGGTTTAGAGGCTGTCAGACCATCGACAGCTTGATAAGATGTATAATATGTATTGTCACTGCTAAATACATCATTACCCTTTAAAAAGCTGTACCCAATAAACAATAATGCAACTGCAACTACAGTTAAAATTCCGACTTTAGTCTCGTTTGATATTTTCAAAATAATATTTTCTTAAGTTTTATATGAATTCAATTTATCATTTAAACAAGACAAATGCAAATAAGTTTATCGTTCGACGCTTTTTTTGAATGCACTAATGGCGGCGACTAAGTTTTGTACGATCTCTTCCTGTCCTTCGTCCGATAGCATAAAAGCCTCTTCAGTACGATTATTCATAAAACCTATTTCTGTCAAAACTGCAGGCATACCCGCCTCCGCTAAGACGGCTAATCCCTGCTCTAAAATTCCTCTACTTACACGACCTGATTTTACATATTCTTGTTGCATCAAGTTGGCCAACTTGATACTCTTCTCACGGTATTGATTTTTCATTAATGAGAAGATGATATAACTTTCTGGATCTTTGGGGTCAAATCCTTGATAATTTTCTTTATAATTTTCCTCTAACAATAGGGAGGCATTTTCACGAATTGCAGCAGTCTGCTCGCCTAAACGATGTGAGCCCGATACAATAGTCTCTGTTCCTCTAGAAGAGCCTCCTGGTGCCGAGTTACAGTGAATAGATATAAATATATCCGCTTTTGCAGCATTGGCCATACGAATACGTTTATACAAATCAATAAACTCATCTGTACGTCGAGTAAACATAACACGTACACCTGGTAGCTGTCGCTCAATTTCTTTTCCTAGTTTTAATGCCACTTCCAAAGCAATATTTTTCTCCAAAGAACGTGAACCTTTTGCTCCCGAATCTCGTCCGCCATGGCCTGGATCAATAACAATTGTTCTAATTTGATAGGACTGTGGAGGTACAGGATGTGGTTTTGGTGGAGTAGCACTGGTCAAAACCATAAATAATAAAATCGCCGGGGCTAAAAAAAATATAAATTTCCGCTTTCTAATATTCAAATCTGATTTCATGTATATTTTTTTAATTTCTGTAATTTAATAACAAAATGTAATGAGTAATATTGTGCTACAAAAATAGGAAATGTTAATCTCGTTAAAAAACGTCACTTTCTATTTGTTTTTGACTAATTTTGTCGAGCTTAGTTTAATATTTTTACAAAAATAACATTTGTCTTTAATTTTGAAGTCGTTAACACACATTTTAACCATATTCCTTATTCTTTCGCTAAGTGTTTTTTCAGCATTTTCGCAAGATAAAATTTCCGTAAAGACAACGTCAAAGAATCTAAAAGATTCTGTTTCGGTCATAGGAACCCCTGACTCCATTCGTGTGAAACGAGACTCCTCCCTAATAAACAAAGACAGTACCAAAAATAAAGGCGGATTGCAGGCGGAAGTTAGTATTATCGCTCGTGACTCGCAGCGTACTGAAGTTGATAAAAACATAAGTCACTTGTACAAAGGGGCTAAGGTTAAATACCAAGATTTTGAACTGTCAGCAGATTATATCCGATTAGATCGAAATAAAAAGCAAATATTTGCTTCGGGCGTGATCGACCATAATGGCAAATATGTGGGTCGTCCTATTGTGATGACGGGATCCGAGAGCCCTAAGACAGTAGATTCTCTGTTATACGATTATGAAAAACAAGAGGGTAATACTTATGGAATCATGACCGATGTGGAAGGAGGATTCATTCAAGCAAAAGTAGTACGTAAAAACTTATACGATGAAATGTCGTTGTACCATGGTCTCTACAGTACTTGTAATCTTCCTGAGCCACATACGCATTTTGGAATTTTCCTGAGCAAAGGGATTGTTACCCAGAACCAGATTATAGCAGGACCATCCTATCTTGTCTTACAAAATATCCCCTTAAAGTTTATCGGTTTTCCATTTGCATTTTTTCCTAAACCAGATAAAAGGTCTTCTGGATTTTTATTTCCATCCTTTGGTGAAGACTATACACGTGGATTTGCCATGCGCGATATCGGATGGTATCTCGCCTTTAATGATTACTGGGATAGTGAAGTGCGTGGAAGTTTATATTCAAAAGGATCTTATGAAGCTTCTATCAATACCCGCTATACCGTCAATTATAAATATAATGGAGGATTCAATATCCGCTATGCTTCTACAAAAAGAGGAATAGAAGGGACAGATAATTATGGTGCCGACAAAGATTTTAATGTTGTTTGGAACCATACCCAGCGTCAAGAGGCAAATCCGGGAACTTCCTTTTCAGCGAGTGTTAACTTTGGAACGGGATCTTACTTTCGAAATACAGGTGCCAATGGCGTAAACAACATCAATGACATCACACGAAATAGAATGGGATCTTCAATTGCTTATGGCCGTGTATTTGCAGATGGAAAAATAAACTTTACCTCTACCCTTAGCCATAATCAGGACATGACTAAAGGCGACATCCAGCTACAGCTTCCTAATTTCAGCTTAAACGTATCTTCTTTCAATCCTTTTGATTCGAAAGACCGTGTAGATGAGCAAAAATGGTATCAACGCATCAATGTAGGGTATAGTCTACAAGGAACAAATACGTTAAACTCCAACGAATCTAAACTGTTTAGAAAAGAAACATTAAAAGAATTTACAAATGGTTTTCAACATAATATCCCGATCAGTCTATCATTAAATGCATTCAAGTATTTTCAATTTAACACAAGTGTAAATTATACTGAAAGATGGTATCTGCAAAGTACACGTCAACGTATGGAAAATACAAAAGAGGGGTATATTGCAGTCCTTGATACAGTACAAGGTTTCAGAAGAGCATACGATTATTCTGTACAAACAGGATTATCCACCAAAATCTATGGTAAGTACCCCAAAATAGGTAAAATACAAGCCATTAGACATGTCATCACGCCATCGGTCAATATTAACTATAGACCGGACTTCTCAGACGCGATGTATGGATTTTACAAGAATTATGTCGATCAGTATGGAATAATTAATCGTTATTCCATTTTTGATAAGAATGTTTATGGTAGCCCATCTGCTGGGAAATCCATGGGAATTGGTTTCTCCGTAGATAATAATATCGAAGCAAAAATAAAAAGCAAGTCAGATACAACGGATGGTGGAATTAAAAAAATTCCTTTACTTCAGGGATTATCCATAAGTGGAAATTATAATTTTGTGGCTGATTCCATGAAATTATCACCGCTTAACTTTTCTGGTAGAACAGCATTATTCGGCGAAAAGATAAATGTCAATTTCAATGGTACGTTAGATCCATATGCCATCGATCAAGCTGGCCAACGCTATAATAAATATGTCATTAATGAGGGTAAACTTGCTCGTTTGACTAACTTCGGATTATCCTTTGATTATAGTCTCAACCCTAAAGCTGCCAAAAATAGAAATAATAATATTGATTCTTTGCGTAGTCAGATCGGTAGTAACATGACACCAGAGCAGGCACAGGCACTCTCGCGTATCAGTGCTGATCCAAATGCATTTGTCAATTTTAGTATTCCGTGGAATTTAGCTGGATCATTTAGTTTCCAATATTCTAAACCAGGTCAAGTTTCAACTATTACTAGTACGGTCAATATACATGGGGATGTCAGCCTAACACCTAAGTGGAAGGTTACTTTTAATTCAGGTTTTGATTTGAAAGCAAAGGAAATCACCTTAACACAATTCAATATTTATAGGGATCTTCACTGTTGGGATATCGCGATTGGATGGACACCATTTGGAAGATATCAAAGTTACAATTTTACGATCAGGGCCAAATCTTCCATCTTACAAGATTTGAAACTTTCGAAAAGAAATAGTTCAGGAGGCAGTTATTATTAATAACTGCTTTTTTTTCTTTATTTTATTACATCAAACAAAGCTTCGAAAAAAAAATCGTAGCTTTTGCTATTTAACATAGATACGGATTTATTAGATATCCATGAAAGCACAAATCATAACTATAGGAGATGAAATCTTAATTGGTCAAATTGTCGATACCAATTCAGCTTGGATAGCGACTCAACTCCATGCCAACAACATAAGTGTTTCACAAATTCTTTCGATATCGGATCAAGAGGACGCCATCTTAAATGCGTTATCCGATAGTCAAAATCAAGCAGACCTCGTACTCATCACAGGAGGATTAGGACCGACTAAAGACGATATAACCAAGCAGACTGCAGCAAAATATTTTGACACACAATTGCGACGTGATCAAACTGTGCTCCAGCATGTAACTCAATTTTTTGAATCGCGAGGCAGACCCATGTTGGAGATAAACAGGCAACAGGCAGATGTTTTGGAGGGATGCACACTTTTATTTAATCAGTATGGTACAGCGCCAGGAATGCTCATAAAAAAGGAAGACACGACCTTTGTCTTTATGCCGGGTGTTCCTTTTGAAATGAAGCATTTAATGAATACCCAAATATTACCGCGACTTACTCAACAAGAAAATAGCACCTATCTTTCGCAGGAAAACATAATTGTTGGTGGAATCGGTGAGTCCTACCTTGCAGAGAAAATTGCCGATATAGAATCGGAGCTTCCCGATTCTATAAAATTGGCTTACTTGCCAACATTGACATTTGTGAGACTTCGTCTTTCGGGCAAAGGATCGGATCAAGAAGCAATAACAGCCAGTACCAAATATTATGCTGAACAGCTCATCCACAGACTTGGAGAGCATGTTATTGCGAACTATGATACGACTATAGAGGAATTTCTAATCCAAAAATTCATTGAACACAAATTAACATTGACAACTACTGAAAGTTGCACAGGGGGCAGCTTGGCAGCTATGATCACGGCTATTGCCGGTTGTAGCGCGATGTATGTGGGCGGTACTATACCTTATTCGAACAAATTAAAACAACAGCTCTTGGGTGTTAGGGAAGAAACGTTGCTTCAATACGGTGCTGTGAGTGAACAGACTGTAATAGAAATGGCAGAAGGTGCCAAAAAGAAATTTGAAACCCATTATGCCATATCTACAAGTGGTATTGCTGGTCCAGGTGGTGGTACCATAGACAAACCTGTAGGTACCGTATGGGTAGCTGTGGCAGGTGAAAGGGAAACCATAACGAAGAAGTTTCAATTTCAAAATGACAGAACAATTAATATTGAACGAACACGACAATTGGCACTTTTCATGCTTTGGCAACTTTTAGTCAAAGAACATCAGATAGGCATGAGTTTGTAAAATATTATTCCGCAAAAATTGATTTATCAAAAATTATATTTTACTTTGTAAAATATAAACCTTAAAATAACTAACTTAGTATTTAAAAGGATTGCAGTTGAATTATTATGGCATTATATAAATTATTACTTCCTAAAATGGGGGAAAGTGTATCTGAAGCTACTGTAACGAAATGGTTGAAACAACCAGGTGATACCATTAGCGAAGATGAAGCAGTTTTAGAAATCGCAACCGACAAAGTAGATTCTGATGTGCCTTCTCCGGTAAAAGGAATATTAAAAGAACAACTTTTTTCAATCGATCAAGTTGCACAGGTGGGTGATATAATCGCTATTATTGAGATCGAAGGTGAACAGAATGTAGAGGAGACTATCCCATCAAATGCGGAACAAGCTTCGGAAACCATTGTTAATCAGATCGAGGTTACGCCAACAACCATACAGATCGAGGATAAAAATGTAGAAATACCTGGTTTAAATCAGATTCAACCTACAGTAGATCATCACCAATCTAGCATTCACAGTGGAATTAGATTTTATTCACCATTGGTCAAAAATATAGCATTCCATGAAGGTTTAAGCCAGCAGGAGTTAGATCAAGTGACGGGTAGTGGGTCGGATGGTCGTGTAACAAAAGAAGATATTTTAAAGTATGTAGCAAGTAAAAAACAACAACCTGCTTCTACTCAAACCAATACTGCTCCAACAGCAGCAACTACTCTTGTCGATAAAAAAGAGCAATATGCTACTGCACCTGTTGAGACAGCTCATACGATCAATTCCGGCGGAGACGAAATCATCGAGATGGACCGCATGCGCAAACTGATTGCGGATCATATGGTCAAAAGTGTGCAGACTTCGCCACATGTATGTTCATTTGTCGAAGCTGATGTAACCAATTTGGTTAACTGGCGCAATAGGGCAAAGGAAATCTATAAAAAGAGAGATGGTGAAAATATTACCTTCACTCCTATTTTTATTGAGGCCATTGCTAAAGCTTTGAAGGATTTTCCAATGGTCAATGTTTCCGTTGATGGAAACCATATCATCAAAAAGAAGAATATCAATATCGGAATGGCAGCAGCGCTGCCTAATGGAAATCTAATCGTTCCTGTGATTAAAAATGCCGATCAATTAAGTTTAGTGGGACTTAGCAAATCGGTCAATGATCTGGCTAATCGTTCACGCGCTAATAAATTAAAACCAGATGATACGCAAGGAGGTACGTTTACCTTTACTAATATCGGTGCTTTTGGCAATATTATGGGTACTCCTATCATCAATCAGCCTCAAGCTGCGATCTTAGCTGTAGGGACGATTAAAAAGAAACCTGCAGTTATCGAAACTGAACATGGTGACCTCATTGGTATCAGACAAATGATGTACCTGTCGCTATCGTATGATCATCGGGTTATTGATGGTGCATTGGGCGGTACATTTTTGAAAAGAGTCGCTGACTATTTAGAAAATTGGGATATCAATCGCGAAATATAACCACAACAATACGGAATAAAAAAAATCCTTCTCTATACATGCAGAGAAGGATTTTTTTATGTCTAAAATAAGCTTTTGTTAAGAATTCAAATGTTTTTGAATTACAATACGGTAACGCCAATATAGCAATATGGAAGAAGTCAGTAAGCCCATGGTCAAACCATACCAGATCCCCTCGACTCCCATTCCTAAATGTACGCCCATAAAATAGCCACTTGGTAACCCAATAATCCAGTACGCAATAAACGTGATTAAGGTCGGAATATTGACATCTCCCATACCCCTCAATACGCCCAAACCGACCACCTGAGTTCCATCAAATAGTTGAAATAATCCGGCTATGATTAATAGGTGTGAAGCAATGGTGACTACTGCCATATCCTTTGTAAAGATAAAAGGCAGATAATTATTAAAGATGGCAAAAATAGATGCTGTCAAGGTCATAAAGATCAAAACCAGTTGATAAGACGAAACTGCGAAACGCTGTAGTCGAAAGAAATTTTTGTTACCAAAGCTATTTCCTGTCTTAATTGTTGCTGCAGCAGCAATTCCACTTGCCATCATATAGGTCATCGCAGCCAGCTGAATAGCAACTTGATGTGAAGCTTGCTCTACGGCACCAATTGTACCAGCTATGAGTGAAGCGCCGGCAAATGCGCCAATTTCAAACACATATTGCATCGCCACAGGTGCCCCAATTTTCAATATTTTTCGAACACGGATAAGATCTACTGCCCAAAGTTTAAATTTACTGATGTAAGGTTGAAAATAAGAAGATTTCATGACGTAAAATAGCATCACCACCATCATCATGACACGATCGATCAACGTACTGTACCCTACTCCACTAACCCCCATAGGTTTGATACCAAACATACCTTTAACAAAAATGACGGCTAAAATAATATTAAGTACATTTCCCCAGATGGTGATGTTCATGGCTTGCTTAGTAAATCCTAATCCTTCTGCAAATTGCTTGAAGGCGCTAAAAATCATCAGAGGTAAAATCGATAAACTTAATATCAGCAAGTAAGGTTTTGCCTCTTTCACAACTGCAGGATCTTGGTCCAAGTGATCAATAGCCAACATCGACCCAAAATAAACAAGGCAAAACAACAGTACTCCCGCTATGGCATTGATCCAAATACTATTGGATAATAATTTGGCACATTCTTCTTTATTGCCACGTCCGTTTTCTTGTGCGATTAATGGTGTGATCCCATATGCAATCCCTAGTCCGATCACCATGACGATCATAAAAACAGCATTGACCAATGATACCGCAGCCAAGGGTATAGTACCGGCAAAGTGCCCTACAATAACACTATCAGCCATGTGCACCATGGTATGACCCAATTGAGAAATCACTACTGGACCAGCCAGTATAAAAGTGCTCCAATAATAAGGCTTGTAAGATTTTAATCGCTTCAACATATTTCCCGCTACTAAATTTGAAAAGATTTCAAAAGTACGAGAATTTTCCCACTCCTACATTTCTTATCTATCAATAAATGATAATGAAATTGTCAAATTAACACACTAAATTTTTACAATTGAATTGTTAATATTTCCTTAAACACTGTTTCATTTTTAAAATATTGCTGTAACTTAGCATTTATAATTTATTAAAACGATAGTATAATGTACAGTCAAATATTTGCATTTCTTAACATAGGGACATCAGAAATGATGTTAATTTTGGTCATCGCTCTTTTATTATTTGGTGGTAAAAAACTTCCTGAATTAGCAAGGGGCCTAGGTCGTGGAATTAGAGAATTTAAAGATGCTTCAGAGGGTATCAAGAGAGAGATTTCTGATCAAATTAATAATTTCGAAAAAGATATTGATTTAAAAGTTGAAGAAAATCCATTAGCAGAAGTTCAAGCTGCGGAACAAAAGGTAAAAGATGATGCAGAAGCTGAAAAGACGGATGAATCGGAGAAAAAAACTCCTCAATTTACAGCTCCTGAAGGCACTATGCAATACAGCCGCCAACCTGATTATGGCGAAGAACCTAATCATTTTCAATATGGCTACAACGATCATTTTGCAGAAAATGCACAGACCGCTGTAACAGAGGAAAATCCAAATACCCCTGTTGAAAATCCAGTAACACCTGTTGAACATCCAACTGCATCTATCGGAAAAACAACAACAGATCCTCTCAAAAATACAGAAGAACCTTCGAAAGAAGCATAAGTTTAAGCATTTTATTTTCAATAAGATATTGTCAAATAAAGCTGTTGGATTATTTCCAGCAGCTTTCTATTTTAATAAATATTACATTCTCTATTTATGACACACGAAATTATAGTTTCGAAGGAATTAGCAATTAGCGAAAAACAGGTACAGACAACAATTGGTTTATTAGATGAAGGCGCTACAGTTCCTTTCATATCTCGTTATAGAAAAGAGATGACAGGGAGTCTAGATGAAGTGCAGATAACAACCATACGTGATCGCATCCAACAATTACGTGATTTGGATAAAAGAAGGGAAGCGATCTTAAAGTCTATCGCAGAGCAGGGAAAGTTAACTCCAGAACTAGAACTCAAAATCAAGAACGTAGAGACAATGGCCAACTTGGAAGATATTTATCTTCCTTACAAACCTAAGCGTAAAACACGCGCAAGTATGGCTAGGGAAAAGGGGCTTCAACCACTGGCTGACCTCCTCCTCGCCCAAGAACGCACGGATTTCACAGCTTTAGCAACATCACTAATTGATGAAGATAAAGGGGTAAACTCGGTAGATGAAGCGTTATCGGGTGCACGTGATATTATTGCAGAAACCATTGCGGAAAATGCGGAGGTAAGAGATAAAGCACGTAAAATATTTTTAGAAAAAGGTCAGTTTGTATCTAGAGTCGTACCTGGAAAAGAAGAAGCTGCATTGAAATATAAGGATTACTACGAATGGTCCGAATCGTTAAAAAATGCTCCTTCTCACCGTGTACTAGCCATGCGCCGCGGTGAAAAAGAAGAATTGCTTTATTTAGATATAGAAGTGACAGAAGAAGAGGTCATCCCAGTCATCGAACAAATCTATGTCAAAGCAAATAATGAAGCCTCTGCTCAGGTCCGTTTGGCATTGGTGGATAGTTTTAAGCGTTTATTAAAACCATCAATGGAAACTGAAATCAGAGTTTTGACACGTCAGAAAGCTGATGAAGAAGCGATCAAGGTATTTGCAGATAATGTACGACAGTTATTATTGGCTGCTCCACTGGGACAAAAAAGAATTTTAGCGATCGATCCGGGATTTAGAACAGGTTGTAAAACGGTGGTGCTGGATCAACAAGGAGCATTATTAGAAAACACGGCCATATTCCCTCACAGTGGTGCTGGAGGTCTTGCGGAAGCAACGCGTACGATTCCGTACCTGGTGAAAAAATACGATATCGAAGCGATTGCAATTGGCAATGGAACAGCTGGAAGAGAAACCGAAGAATTTATTCGTAAACTCAACCTGGATCAGGTGACTATCGTCATGGTCAATGAAAGCGGTGCATCCATATACTCGGCTTCAGAAACAGCCCGAGAAGAATTTCCAGATCAAGATATCACTGTCCGCGGTGCTGTCTCCATCGGTAGACGATTGATGGATCCATTAGCAGAACTTGTGAAAATAGATCCCAAATCGATTGGTGTTGGCCAGTATCAACATGATGTCGATCAAAATAAATTACAGAGCTCCCTAGATGATACTGTCATGAGTTGTGTCAACAATGTTGGTGTTGAATTAAATACCGCATCGAAACAAATTCTAGCTTATGTATCTGGATTAGGGCCTGCCTTAGCACAATCGATCATCAATTATAGAAAAGAAAATGGTCCATTCAAGTCACGTCGTGAATTGAAGAAAGTACCACGTCTAGGAAATAAAGCTTTTGAACAGGCGGCAGGATTTTTGCGCATCCGTAATGCTGAAAATCCATTAGATGCCTCAGCGGTACATCCCGAACGTTATAAATTGGTTGAACAAATGGCTAAGGATCTTTCAACAAGTGTACATGACCTGTTAAAAGATGCTGAATTAAGAAAAACGATACCATTAAAAAACTACATCTCTGATGAAGTTGGTCTCCCGACTTTGAATGATATAATGGCCGAATTAGCAAAACCAGGATTAGATCCACGTGAAAAATTTGAAGCTTTCTCCTTCACAGATGGTGTAAATACGGTTTCTGATCTGCGTGTAGGAATGAAATTGCCCGGTATTATTACCAATATCACTAATTTTGGTGCTTTCGTTGATATTGGTGTGCATCAAGATGGGCTTGTACATTTAAGTCAGCTCTCCAATCGTTATATAACTGATCCGCACGAGGTGGTTAAAGTGCAGCAACATGTAGAGGTGACGGTAACGGAAATTGATGAAAAGAGAAATCGCATCGGACTATCTATGAAAACTAGCGAAGTATCTTCGTCTCCAAAACCAAAAAGAGAACAGAAGACTTTTAACCAAAAAGATCGAAAGGAAAAAGAACCTGAAACAGATATGGCTTCTAAACTTGCCGCTTTAGCGAGCAGATTTAAATAATAAAAAAGGGTGATTTAAGTAAAAAATCACCCTTTTTTATTTGAATTTGGTTATTTTAGAGATATGTTAACATTTGAAAAATTTTCATCTTCCACAGCATTGGCTGTGCCTCCTATAGATCTGTCTATTTGGCTAGAGTCACTATGGTGGGATAAAAAAGGCGATTGGCAAAAAGCGCATGATTTAATAGATCATTTACAAGATGCTCAATCTGCCCATATACACGCTTACTTACACCGTAAAGAGAAAGATCTTTGGAATGCCCGATATTGGTATAATCGAGCAAAAAAAGAAGAATTTAGAGGTTCACTCGATGATGAATGGGAGGAACTAGTAAAAATACATTTGTTTTAGTCATAGGTTAAGAACATATTTAGGTTTTAATTCCCATCGGGACAAAAAAGTTATCTGAAATATTCGATATGGCAATATAGCCTAACGAAAAACAAGAAGATATACTTACACGTCATGATAAATAAAAAATAATGATCTCCTTTTTTCATCTAGCGGATAAAAAAAGAGGTTATCTCGAATAACAAGTATGAATTTTTGCAGCTGAAGCTTCATACTTTATTCCAGATAACCTCTAACCATTAACGATCTAATCGATTACGAGTGCCTCGTTCAGAATTAGTATCCCGGATTTTGGACTAACTTGGTATTTCTATTCATTTCATCGCGATGGATGGATATAAAATACATTTTATCTAACCAGTTTCTATTTTCAATACCTGGTGCAATTGTATTCACTTTATAAGAGTAGGTATAATTGTCCGTATTATATTGGTAAAGACTCACCAGCTTTCCTGCTTTCAGTGTACCAAAAATATTAATTAATGTCACCTGTCTTCCTATTGTTTCCTTAGCATTCATCCAACGTCGTGTGTCAAAGAAACGGTGCTCCTCATAAGCCAGTTCAACCCGTCTTTCATTGCGGTATCGATCTTTTAATTTTTGTCCCGTTTCTTTATCAGCAATAGCCGGCATACCTGATCTGAACCTAATTTTATTAAGCCAATTCCGTGCCTCCGCTTCTTCTCCCAACTCAAGACAAGCTTCAGCGTAGTTTAACACCGCTTCTGTATAGCGCAGCACAGGCCATGGCACACGTTGTCTGGTATTTTGATCAACTATTTTTGGATCTGGATCTACAAACTTGCGCATATAATATCCCGTATAACTTCCATTCCAATCTTCCACAGGAGAATTACGTGTATCTAATCCATATTGAATCACTTTAACTCCTTTTTCATTGATCACTTCATATTGACCTGTCTGAATTTGATTTAAAGGATCACGATCTTTAACATCATCTGTCCTTGGTTTCCAACTAGCACCGTCATATAATATCGAAGCTCCTAGGCGAGGATCACGATTGGTATAGATACTTGCGGAGTGAGCAGGGTTATTCCAATCAAATTTTTCGCCAGACAAAGTTTCATAGTCATCTACAAGCAATTGTGTTGGACTATTCCCCGCCCAATTGTGATAACCATTAGGTCCATTGTTGCGACCTACATATGCCCCTGCCTCATCTTTCAAATCATTAAAGAATCTTCCTAAGATTAAATCTTTCTTGGCATCACCATCAGCAAGTTTAGAACTTCCGCCCATGGCTAACGCAATATAATTTGCACGTCCATCAGCGGGCGTTTCTTGCGCAGATAAATCTAACTTATATGCAAATTCTGCTTTATCCAGCACAGCCTTTGCTGCTGCTTTAGCTTTTTGCCACCTCTCTGTTCTATTTCCAGAGACATAGCCTAAGTATTCGGGATTAGCATATGCTGAAATCGTATTTGATTTGGCTTTTGCCGTTGGAATATCATGTAAATCTGATGCTGCATACAACAACACTCGAGCTTTTAATGCCAGAGCTGCTGCTGCACTGGCACGTCCATCTACTCTTGCCGTTCCATCCAATAAAGTAGCCGCCTGTTCACAATCTTTGACAATGAAATTGACGCATTCTTCATATGTATTTCGAGCTGCTGTATAGTCGGTATCTTCGAGCGTATAAATTTTGGTGATCAATGGAATCGCACCATAAACGCGTAACAGCTGCTGATAGAAATAGGCTCGTAGGAAATAAGCTTCTCCTAACATCTGTTTAGCCTGCGACTCATTATTGAATTTTGGTGTAGTCAGATTTTCGATCGCAATATTAGTGGCACGTATGCGCTTATACATATTGCTATACTCATAGGTATCAACGATCCATCCCTGATCGGCAGGATTGGATCTACTCTCTGTAATGGTATTGATACCTCTACCCGGATGGGTAAACATAGATTCATCTGTCAGCGAGGCCAACATCTGTTCGTTAAAGCCTCCTTGTCCAAACCCATTGTACAGATCATTTACAAATGCCTGAGCAAGTCCAGCATCTGTCCATACGAGTTCTTTTGGAACCTCGGAAAGTGGCTTAGTATTGACAAAATCATCATTACAGCTAGCAAATAGCCCTGTAAATAATAAGGCAGAAATCGGTATATAAAATAATTTTATTGTTTTCATAATGATAGCGATTTAAAAAGATAAAAGTATACCTGTATTGATTAATCGAGCTTGAGGGTAGTAATGCCCTAAGGTATTAGTCGATTCAGGATCGTACATTTTCAATTTGGACCAAGTAACTAAGTTCATACCACTCGCATAAACTCTGAAACTTGAAATCCCTAAGCGCTCCACAAGTTTTGCACTTAAATTATATCCTATTTCCACATTTTTTAAGCGCAGATAATTATTGGAATGTAACCAATAGGTATTGCCGCTGGAATAATACTGATCGGAGCGGTCTGTGATACGTGGATGTTCGGAACTCGGGTTGTCAATCGTCCACCTATTTTCATAGAATTCATGCAAGTAGTTACCGATTGCACCAGATTCGTCTGTTGCGATCCGCACTTCACCCCCCGTAGCACCTTGGAATAAGATCGATAGATCAAAATTCTTGTAACGCAGGCCCAGATTTAAGCCTCCTTGAAAGGTTGGATTAGTGTTTTTATCTGTACGGACACGATCTTCAGGTGTAATCTTTCCATCACCATCATAATCCTTGTACTTCATATCACCAGGTCTGAGATTATTTGTAATAGCTGAATAATCAAGCGTATTTGCACTGATCTCTTCTTGGTTTTTAAACACCCCATCATACTGATAGTATAATCCCGAATTGATTACTCGACCAGTCGTTTGCTGCCATGCAGGTGCTCCAGCTGCTTCATCCCAAAAAACAATTTTATTTTTAGCATATCCACCATTTATAGAAGCACTATATCCCCAATCACCTTTCTGATCGCGGTAACCTAAATTAAATTCCCATCCCTTGTTATCTACTTTACCAATATTTTCGGCAGGTAATGTCATTCCTGTACTTTGAGGAATAGATGCATTGCGTCGCCACAGAATTGAATTTCGTCTATTCTTAAAAACATCAAATTCAAAATTAATCTTGCCTCCTAACAATTGTGCATCGATACCTAAGTTATAGTTATTCGCGACCTCCCACGTGATGAAATTATTTGGAACACGGCTTTCATAAAGAGTCTTGATCATTTCATCTCCCATGATATAGGTTCCAAATTTATAGGTAGAGAAGAATTGATATTCTTGCAGTAGATCATCATAAAAGACATTATCATTTCCCATCTGACCATAAGATGCCCGTATCTTAAAATAATTAATGGCTTTTATATTATCCTTCCAAAACCCTTCTTCTGAAGCGACCCAACCCAACATCGCTCCTGGAAAAAATCCATAACGCGTTTTTTGAGGAAACATATAAGACCCATCATAACGCCATAGCAACTCCGCAATGTACTTCGATTTATAATTGTAATTGACCCTTCCAAAATAATTCAATCTTGCACGCTCCCATGCGCTACCGTCATTATTTTTCTCGGCATCACCACCAGCAAACAGATAATCGATCTTATCCGATAAGAAATAGCGTCGATAAGCAGAGAAACTGTCATTTTGGATGGTCTCTCTATTGACACCTGCCAATATGTTAAACGTATGATCGCCAATCACTTTGTCATACGTCAGTACACCGCCTAACAAAATATTCAATTGATCTTCATCGGACTGGTTTAATCTTGGATCTGCCGGCCCTCTTTTGCCCGCTACCAATTGTGGTGTCACCCCATCAGCTTCATAAGCCCCTTGCCAAGTGTACAGATACCAAGGAGTTTCCCAACGTTTGATTTTTTTAATATACTTATCGACTGCTGCATTTCCAGAAAATTTCAATCCTTCTATCCAAGGAATCGTGATATCAATCTGCCCATTGGTCTGAAAGTAATATCTTTTATCTCGTTCATAACCGGTATCATTAGTCGTGATCACCACAGGATTTTCACCATTTTCAATATCAGGTCCAGGCATTCCATTTGGCCAATAAGCCGGTTGAGTAGGATTGCCGCGCATCAGCATTCTAAAAATTGTACCTGCAGTCTTAGTCGGAAAATTTCTATTTTCTTGACGACCTAAAACGCCGAATTTAGTGGTGATGTATTGACTAATTTTAGCATCCAGATTAATCCTCAAATCATACTGCTTATAGCCAGTAGCAGAATTTTTATAATACGCATCTTGATTTTGATATCCTATGGAAGTGAGGTACTTTACGGCATCATTACCTCCCACAATCTGAACATTATGCTTTTCCTGTGGAGACCAATTTTTTAAAGTCTCTCCATACCAATCTGTGTTTGGATGCCCCCAAGGGTCGCTTCCATCTTTAAATAATTGTACATCTTCAGGTGTAAAAGGAGCCGAAACAGTGGTACTATTGGGTCTTATATAGTTACCTGTAGTTCTAAAGGCATTTTGTGCCGCGCTCCATTCCGCTACTGGCAGTTTATAAATTTCCAGTTCATTTCTCAACTCTGAATATTCAACCGCATCTGTTAATTTGGGAATAACGGTCGGTTGGGAAAATCCTTTATTAAAATTATACGAAAATTTTGGCTTTCCAGTGGTTCCTCTTTTTGTAGTTACTAATATAACACCATTAGCAGCACGAGCTCCATAAATGGCGGCCGAAGCATCCTTCAATACAGAAATATTATCAATATCAGCAGGATTTAATCGTTCAAAACCACCTTGACGAGCCGGAATTCCATCAATAACAATTAATGGACTGGAGTTACCCAAGGTGTTTGTCCCTCTAATACTAATGGTCGAACCATCATAACCTGGTTCTGCCGAGCCATTTGTTGCGATTACTCCCGGTACACGTCCAGCTAGTGCATTGGAGACATTAAGTGCTGGAGATTTGGCCAAATCAGTACCTTTCACAGCAACAACAGATCCAGTAACCGTTTCTTTCTTTTGTACACCATAACCGACCACCACGACTTCATCTAGATTGGCATTGGAACTCCCAAGACTAACCATAATACTGGTTCTACCTTTGATATCTTCGTCCGTGGAAGTCATTCCAACCATTCGAAAACTTATTTTTCCATTACTAGGCACATTGGCCAGAGCATATTCTCCATTTTGATTTGTTTTGGTCGCTAGGTTAGTACCTACAACAAGTACCGTAACACCTGCTATTGGCGTTCCGTCATCAGCACTGGTTACAATTCCGCTGACAGAAATCTTTTCTTGCGCCAAGTTCATAAGAGTAGGGCTTTTTGCGCTTGCAAGCACGGGAGATTGGCAGATTGTCGATAAGGAGAGTATTGCTCCCATCCAAAAAGCCTTTTTCCATTGGTTTTGACTTAAATTAAGATTGCTCATAATTTTTTCTGTTTTGGTTTAATTAGTTTGTACGAATTAAATCAAGAGTACGTCTTGCTTTTATTGGCTCAGAAATCCAATATGCTATCAAACAAAACAATTTACTTGATTTAATGGGTTTAAATTGGTGCTGTATACGCAACACTAAGGTTGTATTTTGTACACAATCTAAGATAATAGAAATTATTCATATCGTAAAAGAAAATCTAATATACTTTTAAAAAATATATATAAAATTCTCGTAATGAGTAATTTAAATGTAAGTGTGACGTTTAACCGTCATCGTAAATACATAAACGATAAGTTATTCACATTTCAGTGTTAATAACCTACCACAATTGTTCATAACGGTGAAGGACCGGTGTCTAGAGTAGTCACTTATACACATAATATAGAGTAAATTACCGTCTTTATTCACATCTATATCATATCTGACATAGGAAAATTGAAATGTTAACTACTTATTTTCCATGATCACAAGAAATGAATAAATGACCCCATAATATGCCTTTAATTGGAATAAACGCATAAATCAGGTTCAAATCACTTATTAACAAATGAAATAATAATTGTGGAAAAACCAATAATCACTCCTAACAGTTATCCACAATCTGAATTCACAATGTGGATAACTAAAAACACACTCTCGACACGGGTACGAATATCAGCCTTTGTAAAAATCATCGCGCTTAGCACTATTGCTATGATTCTCAAAACTGGGCTGCAATAAAAAAGGGTTATCCTAATGGATAACCCTTTTTTATTATTTCGACATAAAATAATCTATGCAAATAGATCTGAACTTAAATAGCGATCACCTCGGTCACATGCAATAAAAACAAGGACTCCTTCTTCAATTTCATTTGCGACTTTTAACGCCGCCGCTAATGCTCCACCTGTACTCATGCCTGCAAAAACACCTTCTTTACTAACCAACTCGCGGGCCATAGCTGTAGATTCCTTCTGTGAGATATCAATAATACGATCTACGCGTGAAGGATCAAATATTTTTGGCAAATACTCTTGTGGCCAACGACGAATACCAGGAATCGAAGATTCTTCTGTAGGTTGGCATCCTACGATCTGAATGGTTGGATTTTGTTCTTTTAAATAAATGGAGTTTCCCATGATTGTACCGGTAGTTCCCATAGCACTTACAAAATGGGTAATCTTTCCAGCTGTGTCGCGCCAAATTTCGGGCCCGGTGGTTTTGATATGAGCTTTATAGTTATCTGGATTGGCAAATTGATTCAAAATAAAATAATCTCCTGATGCAGCTTTCTCTTCTGCATAGTCACGACAAATTTCCATGGTTTCCAACAACGTCACTTTTGCCCCAAAGGCTTCCATTGTTAATGTACGTTCACGCGTAGATGTAACAGGCATGACGAGTTCTAAGCTGAGACCATAGATACCCGCAATCATCGCGAGTGCGATCCCGGTATTACCGCTAGTGGCTTCAATCAATTTACTGTCTTTTGTAATTTCCCCTCTTTCCATGGCAGATCGAATCATGTTCAGTGCAGCACGGTCCTTTACACTTCCTGCAGGATTATTACCCTCCATTTTCGCGTAAATCTTCACCTTTCTATTGGTATGAAATTTTGTAATTTCTACTAAAGGTGTATTTCCAATTGTATCGATGATATTTCCCATATTTAAATTAAAGGTTTGGAATCTATAAACTTAGTATTTGCTTGATGGTATACGGTTGTGTAGGGTTCAACGGAATTGGTCAGCCAAACATTTCCTCCTATTACAGAATGGTGTCCTATCACGGTCTCACCACCCAATATTGTTGCACCTGAATAAATAATTGTATGATCTCCAATCGTAGGGTGTCGCTTGACATCTGACAAAATTTTATCTACGCTCAAGGCTCCTAAAGTGACCCCTTGATACAGTTTTACATAATTGCCAATTACACAGGTCTCACCTACGACTAAACCCGTTCCGTGATCAATATACAGATGGTGTCCAATCGTAGCAGCAGGATGAATATCTATACCTGTCTTAGAGTGTGCATGTTCGGTTAAAATACGAGGTATCAACGGCACATCGAGCTGATGTAGTTTATTTGCAATTCTAAATATGCTAATCGCAAAAAAACCGGGATAGGTTCGAATAACTTCTCGTTGATTTTTGGCCGCAGGATCTCCAGCGATCAAAGCATCAGCGTCTGAACACATCAATTCATATAACTGAGGTAGCGATTGAAAAAAATCATGTGCAACACGAAAGTGATCGCAGACCTCACAGGCTTTTGATTTGCTCAATAACTGCTCTAATTCGATTTCAGCTTGCTCAAAAGCACGCTGTACCTCTGCAACAGATTTTATACCTCCTGCATTGCGCTCTGGAAATAAGAGATCAAGGATACCGACAGCCCAACCTGATATTTTTTTATTGGACGGCATTTCAAACACCTCCAACTGTTTTTGATAAATATGTTCGTAAAAGTTATTCATGGGTTTAATCCCTATTTTATATGGTAACACAAATGTACTATACTTATATGATAGATAAAATATAGTAGCTATAAAACTAACTTATCAAAAAGGAGCCTTAATGTTTCGGCAGGATCCACACAAAGTCCTGGGTGTACCGCCGAACATTGGATGACAGTACTTCTATTTGCGGTCAACCATCGGAATCGTTCCGTTTGGTCTAATGTGGCTAATTTGCCACCATCTTGAGCTCCAGTACAGATTTTCACAAAAGATTGCAGATGTGCCCGAATCATATCCATATCTATATCTGGATATAAAGATCGTACTCTTGTTTCATCAATCTCAAACAAGACATTGGCAAACCGGTATTTTCGACAATAAAGTGCTACACCAACATTAATAAATTCTTCTCTTTCCACACGCGGTACCAAACGCACCACAGCATATTCATATAATGTTTTTTCTGGCATCTTTAATCTGATTTAAAAAATGGTCGGCATGTGCTAAACGTTTCATAAAAAATGACACATATACTTCACGAGCATCTGCAGCAGTTAAATCTCGGGACTCATCAATCAGCCATTCGCTTGGGACAATATCGACAATATTTCGGATCACTTCTTCTGACAGCAATGATCGATACTGCTTATCGACCAACTCGACCTCACTTGCATTTTTCAACAGCACATGATCTTTAATCTGGATAAACGGTTTTAGAGCTTGTTCCTCCCAGTTATCCCAACTATGATGAAAGTATAAAGACGCACCATGATCGATCAACCACAATTCTTTGTGCCAGATGAGCATATTGGTATTTCGTACTGTCCGATCAACATTCATCAACAAAGCATCTAACCATACAATACGGGACGCTTCACCAGCTGTGATCTGATCCACATTGGCGTCAAAAGTAATGGCACCATTGAGAAAATGAACACCTAGATTTTTACCAACACTAAATTTCAATAAATCTTGAATTTCTTCGTCAGGCTCTGTACGTGCAAAAGATTCATCTAAATCTGCAAAGACAAGTTCCGGCATTCTGAGATCGAGAATACGCGCCAATTCGCCACCGATCAATTCAGCGATGAGCGCCTTTCTTCCTTGTCCGGCTCCTCTAAATTTTATAACATAATTGAACCCATCATCAGCATCCACCAATGCAGGTAAAGATCCGCCTTCACGAAAAGGTTGAATATACCGTGTGATGGTTACTTCTCTTATTTCAGGTTTTTTGATAGTCATCTGTAATACTTTTATAATTTACCGATACACAAGCGATAAATCTTTAAATCAAATATCAACATTTTTATTTTTTAATAGACCTATTCATTCAAATTGGACATAATTGTGACGTATAAAAATGGTTAATTCTAATTATATTTGTAACAATAGTTCAATCACTTTCTCGTGAAATACGCAAACAATATATGAATACGACTCAAGAATACAATAAAGTTATCGAGCACTGCCAAGATTTATTTATCAAAAAAACGAAAGATTATGGAACAGCTTGGCGCATTATGCGTCTCTCTTCTATAACCGATCAGATCTATATAAAAGCACAGCGTATCCGCACTTTGGAAGTTAAAAAAGTATCCAAAGTAGGAGAAGGTATTCTAGAAGAATATATCGGTATTATCAACTATTGTATTATGGGTATGATCCAACTCGAGTTGGGCGAAGATGGTGAAGAAAATTTAAGTCCTGATTTTGTCAATCAAAAATACGACGAAAAGGTAACTGAAACACGTGATCTCATGTTTGCAAAAAACCATGATTACGGCGAAGCATGGCGAGAAATGCGCATTACTTCATTGACCGATCTAATTCTCATGAAGATTCACCGTGTCAAACAAATTGAAGACAATAATGGCGCTACAATAGCCTCAGAGGGTATCCATGCCAACTATCAAGATATGTTAAATTATGCCGTTTTTGCGCTTATAAAAATGGGATTAGCTCAAACAAACTAAAGTTATGTCAGAACTCTTCAACGCTAAAAAGCAAAAAACAAATTACCTACTTGGATTTGCACGCCTATTGACAGGCCTATTATTTATTTTCTCTGGATTTATCAAAGCCAATGATCCAACTGGATTTGGTTATAAACTGGAGGAATATTTCCATGTTTTTCATACCGACTTTTTAATGGATTATGCGACCACAATAGCCATTATTGTCTGTGCATTTGAAATTATATTGGGTGTATGGCTGTTACTCGGTTTATACAGACGACTGGTAGCTTGGGGGCTATTGCTGCTGATTATCTTCTTTACATTCCTGACCTTCTACTCTGCTTTTTTTGAGGTGGTCACTTCATGTGGATGTTTTGGTGATGCTATCCCCTTAACTCCATGGCAATCCTTTGGTAAAGATCTGGTGCTGCTTGCATTGATCTTAATTATCTTTATCTATCGGAATCAAATTAAACCCCTTATCAAAGATTCATTTACACAAGGCTTGGTAGCGACGCTGACGGCAATTATATCATTCGGAATCGGGATTTACACCGTGATGTACTTACCCTTTATTGACTTTCTTCCGTATAAGATCGGTAATAACATCCCTTCACTTATGGTATTGCCAGAAGGAAAAGAAGGAGATGTCTACGAACAGGTCTACAACATGAAAAATACTAAAACCGGCGAGACAAAAACCATCACTGATAAAATTTACATGTCAGAAAAAGTATGGGAAGATACTAATTGGGAAATCGTAGGTGAACCCAAAAGTACTTTGGTTAAAAAAGGATATCAGATCCCCATAACCGACCTATTGATTACCGATGCAGAAGGTAATGACCATACGCAAGAAATCATCAATAATCCTTACTATAATTTAATTATTGTAGCCAAGGATTTATCTAAAGCAAATCTAGATGCGTTAGATAACATCAATAAAATCGC
The DNA here is from genome assembly GCF_002440335.1 of Sphingobacterium sp. UBA6320. Classification (NCBI taxonomy): domain Bacteria; kingdom Pseudomonadati; phylum Bacteroidota; class Sphingobacteriia; order Sphingobacteriales; family Sphingobacteriaceae; genus Sphingobacterium; species Sphingobacterium sp. UBA6320. The sequence continues at coordinate 242,611 of NZ_DJTA01000007.1, forward strand.
TACAAAATTAACCGAAGATTATAACCTGCGCATCGTGCTGTTGACAGCTAGTTCATCTGAAGAATCAGATTATTTAAGTGATAAACTGCACTTAATTTCGGAAATATTTTATGCAGATCTGATACCACTAAAAAGTATGGTACGTGCCAATCCAGGAATTCTGCTATTAAAATCAGGAACAGTCATCAACAAATGGCATTATAATAATATCCCTGATGCGAAAGAAATAGAGGACCAATACTTAAGTCTAGATAAATAACAACATGCCAAAACCAATATTTTTAATTGGCTATATGGGAAGTGGAAAAACTACTTTAGCCAAAAAATTAGCGAATAAATTAGAACTACCTTTTATCGATACAGACGATGAAATCGTCAAGGAAGTCGGGATGTCCATTACGGAATATTTTCAGCTTCATGGAGAAGAAAAGTTTAGAGCACTCGAACGTGAACACTTACAAAAAATAGCGCAGCACGAAGCGATTGTTTCTACAGGCGGTGGTTCACCTTGCTTTTTTGACAATATGCAATGGATGAATGAAAATGGTATTTCGGTGTATTTGCAAATGACACCTAAGGCGTTATTTGATCGACTGTCACAGTCAAAGCCCAACAAAAGACCGATCTTAATAGGAAAAACTGATGAAGAATTATTTAACTTTATCAGTGAAAAATTAGTAGAACGAGAGCCGTTTTATAAACAAGCCCACTTGATCATCGATCAGATCAATACACCTGTTGAAGATCTTATCGTACTCTTGAAAAACCACATATAACCATATTACTCTATGCTTAAAAGAATAAATCTCTTTCTTTTTTTAACATTTATTACTGTATTTCTAACAGCTTGCTTTAGAAATGGGACATCAACGGATGTCTTAGCCAACAATAAAAATCTAAATTTAAAGACAGTAGAAGAGCTTTATCAATTTTTAACATATGATGAAAACCGATACCCGCTGATCAGTCTGCATCGAGGTGGCCCTACAAATGGTTATCCAGAAAATGCAATCGAAACCTTTGCTTTTAATGCGAGTTACAGACCCGTCATCGTTGAATGTGATGTCCAACTAACAAAGGATTCTGCTTTAGTACTGATGCATGACCGCAACTTAGAACGAACAACTAATGGTACAGGCCAAGTTGATACAAAAACAAAGGATGAACTGAAAAATTTAAGACTGAAAGATCCAAATGGAAAATTAACTCCTTACCGAATTCCCACGCTGGAAGAAGCACTTGCATGGGGTAAAGGAAAAGTTATTTTCACGCTCGATGTGAAGCAAGGAGTTCCTTATGATTTAGTGATTCGTTCTATTCGTAATCAAAAATCGGAAAGCCATACTGTTATCATTACTTATTCGGCAAACCAAGCTGCTGCTGTGCACAACTTAGCACCAGATCTAATGCTTTCGGCACCTATAAAAAATGTCTCTGACTTAGTTCGATTGAATGATAGGGATATTCCCGATAATCGCTTGATTGCTTTTATAGGTACCAGCGAGGCTGAAAAAAGTTTAATAGATCTGATTCATGGCCATGGTATCATGTGTATATTGGGCACGCTAGGCAATTTAGATAGACAGGCCAAACAAAAAGGTGATCAATTATATGCAAGTTTTATAGAAAATGGTGCCGATATATTAAGTACAGATCGACCGATCGAAGCTGGACGAATTTTAGATTTTTATATCAAAAAAAGAAATATTACGTCCAAGTTCATTCAATAATCACAGCATTAGAAAGCGCACAGCAACAAATCGTAGCCCCACAACAAGATGCTACTAAGATAGGTTCTTATAGAAGATCATCTAAATACTTACAATCCAAAGATTCTGGTAAGTACTCCCATTAACAGTAAAGCAGCTATTAATTAAAATAGCTGCTTTGCTGTTTATCGGAATACCGTATCATTATTTTTTCATGGTTCCTTGATCGCGCAAATTGATATGCCAACTAAACGCCTCCTCTAGGATATGTGGAGTATGACCACCACGCTCAGAGGCACGATCATAGTAGCTCTGTAGCTGTTCTTTATAATCTGGGTGCACACAGTTGTTAATGATAACTTGGGCACGCTCACGAGGTGCCAAGCCTCTTAAATCCGCCAGTCCAATATCGGTTACTAAAATATCAACATCATGTTCGGTATGATCCACATGCGACACCATAGGCAATACGTGTGAAATACGATCGTCCTTAGATGCGGCTTGGGTGACGAAAATACTTAAGTAAGCATTTCTTGCAAAATCACCTGAACCACCGATACCATTCATAATATTAGTGCCCGATATATGCGTCGAATTGACGTTACCATAGATATCAAACTCAATCGCCGTATTGATGGCGATAACACCCAAACGACGGATCAGACCTGGTGTATTGGATATATTTTGTGGTCGCAATACCATTTTATCACGATACTTATCTAGATTGCCAAATACACGATCATAGCAAGGTTTTGAAACCGTAATGGAAGAAGCCGAGGCAAAATCCATAACACCTGCATCAATCAGATCAAAGGTACTATCTTGTAGCACTTCTGAAAACATCGTTAAATTTCGGAAATTGCTATCTTTAAATCCCATCAAAACAGCATTGGCAACCTTGCCTATACCGGCTTGAAGAGGTAACAAACTCGAAGATAGATGTCCCATTTCTACTTCTTTTTCAAAGAAGTTTAAAATATGACTCGCTATAGCGGTTGTCTTAGCATCTGGTTCGGCAATATCTGCAGGACTATCTTCGATATCTGTAAATACAATACCCACGACTTTTGATGGATCTAATGCAGTTGTTTTACGACCAATTTTATTTTCAGGAGCAACAATAGGGATGACGTTTCTTCTTGGATAATCTTCAGCTTGATAGATATCATGAATACCACGTATCTCCATCGGTACGGCTGTATTTATCTCCAAGATGACCTGCTTTGCTAAAGCAGCAAAAGTAGCCGAGTTGCCCACAGAAGTCGTTGGAATAATACTACCATCGGCTTCAATAGCTGCTACTTCTAATACGGCAATATCAACTGCCGCCAAATTTTTATTGTGCAATAACTCTGCTGTCTCACTGAGATGTTGATCAATAAACAGCACCTCACCAGCATTAATTTTATTCCTCAATATACGGTCCACCTGAAAGGGCATACGCTTAGCAAGTACACCTGCTTCAGCCAATTTGCCATCAGTGCCATGACCCAATGAGGCACCTGTAATTAACGTAATCTTTAAAGGATCGGTTTTCGCTCGGTCCGCCAATGCTGGTAATACAACTTTACTATCGCCAGCTTTTGTAAATCCACTAGAGCCAACGATCATACCATTTTTAATGAGTAGTGCAGCTTGCTCAGCTGTAATTACTTTGTCATGTAAACTTTTAAGTTTAATTCTATCGTACGACATATCCCTTTAACTTATTTCTCAAATTCTCTAATATTTAGCAAACAGATTTATTAATAATTGTTTAAATATTAGACCAAACAATATTAACGTATTTTTTCTGTGTCAATTTATTGCAATTAGTCACAAAATTATCCAATAAAGACGATATATTTGTAATTATTTATAAATCAGCATCTCATATTTTTAATCATACAAAATAAGTTATAAAATAAATTTCAAAAATATAACTAAAACATTAGTAATCAGCAAATTAATTATTTTGTGTATTAAAAAAAATTAGTACACACTTACCTACAAGTCTTATTTCACAAACAATATAGGTGAGTATCAACTTACAATCATAAAGTATTGTACAGCTTTGGTATAAAAATTTTAACTTTGCAACGGAAACGGGAAGAAATCATGAATAAAAAAAGCGATATCAAAGATCCAAAATATGTCAATCGTTATTACGTAACAGAAGTGGACTCTTTTGAGGATAGTATCTACTGTCACCATGCCATAATTGGCGAAAGTTTCATTACCGAACATGCTCATAACAAAGATCAATTTTTATATACGGAAGGTGGGGTTGTTTTTTTAAAGACAGCCGAAAAATCTTATTTTCTTCCAGCAAGGCATTACATCTGGATACCAGCAGGGATCCGTCACAGTATCCATCCGAGCACCCCTGATGTCGTGATGCGCAATCTATATTTTCCAAAATATGATACCGATCAAGAATTTTACAAAAAAATAAATATCTACCCGGTCGATGATCTGCTCAATGAGTTGATCATGTTTACCAATCGATGGAATGGTAATATTTTTCCAGTTGAAGAGCCAAAATATTCGTTAGCAAAAGCCTTCAAACTCTTGTTGCCCGAAATATCACAACATGAGTTGCCCTTGGCACTTCCCTATCCAAGTAATCAAAAATTAAAGGACATCGTCACATTCCTAGAGAGTCGGATCGAAGAGAATGTCAGTTTTAAAACGCTTTCGCAGAAATTCAATATCAGTGAACGCACTTTGGCTAGGCTCTTTCAAAAAGAATTAAACATGTCTTTTATTCAATACTATACCATATTGAGAATGTTGACAGCGCTGAAACTTCTTTTAGATGAAAAATTAAGTGTCAATGAGGTTGCACTCAAGGTTGGATACAGCAGCCTACCTACTTTTAGTAACACATTCAATAAAGTAATTGGGGTCAGACCAAGCGAATATGTTAAGCAAAAACAATTGTTAATCTAATTTTTTTAAGTATTTTAGGTCTCTAATACCTAAAATCTTAATCATGAATTATAAAAAACTATTTTTTAGTTTAGCAGGAGTAGCCCTATGCATTTCAATTAGTGCTAGTTCATTAAACAAAAAACCCAAAGCAATACAACTGTTCAACGGGAAAGATCTAAAAAATTGGACGCCAAAAATCAGCAAACATGAGGTTGGCGATAATTACGCAAATACTTTTCGTGTAGAAGATGGTCTATTGAAAGTCAGATACGATGGCTATGACCAATTTGATCAACAATATGGTCATTTATTTTACAATAAAGAATTTTCTGCCTATATCCTACGTGTTCAATACCGATTTGTGGGTGAGCAGGCAAAAGGAGGAGAAGGCTGGGCACTCCGCAATAGTGGAGCTATGCTGCATGGTCAAGATCCAAAAACGATGCTTAAAGATCAAGATTTCCCAATTTCAATTGAAGGTCAATTGTTAGGCGGTGATGGCACGAACGAACGTACGACAAGCAATCTTTGTACTCCGGGTACGAATGTCGTGATGAAAGAAAAATTATTTACCCCACACTGTGTCAGCTCAACATCTAAAACCTATCATGGTGATCAGTGGGTAACAGCAGATTTTTTGGTATTAGGTGATTCTATTATTCAACATTACGTGAATGGGGATTTGGTTTTGGAGTACCAAAAACCACAATATGGTGGTGGAAATGTCAGCAACTTTGACCCAAAACAAAAGAAAGATGGTCAGTTAATTAGTAAAGGTACCATTTCACTGCAAAGTGAAAGCCATCCTATCGATTTCAAAAAAGTGGAGATCTATAATCTGGAACCTTATATGAAAAACTCTGTAGAGCTAAAAAAGGCTATTGCAGCAGTTATGCAAAAATAAAAGCATAAAAAAAGTGTCGAGAAACTCGACACTTTTTTTTACATTCATTCGCTTGGAAAAGAGAAAATCCAGGGTAAAGTAAAAACATAAAGAAAAGGGATACAGAGAACTGTATCCCTTTATATATTATACTGATAGCTTAAACTAATCCGTTAACAAATTTTGTTAACTTAGATTTGTTGTTTGAAGCTTTTTTCTTGTGGATTACATTTTTCTTAGCCAAACGATCAAGCATAGAAATCACACGAGGCAATAATGTTTTAGCTTCTTCTGCTGAAGCAGTAGTGCGTAATTTTTTAATTGCGTTACGAGTAGTTTTTGCTTGGTAACGGTTTCTTAAGCGCTTTGTAGCGTTTGCTCTAATTCTTTTGATCGCTGATTTATGATTTGCCATTTTTTAGCTAATTTTTATTCGTTCTTTACTTAAAATTCGGAATGCAAAAATAACATCTTATTTCTAATATTCAAAATCTATTTTAAAGTTTTCTATACTTATCTTTGCATCATGCAAAAATTATCCATGGATCAGCTGCAACGTGCTGATGTTGAAACGTTCAAAAACCAAGAGAAAACAGCCATCACACTAGTGCTAGACAATGTGAGGAGTATGCACAACGTCGGATCAGCTTTTAGAACGGCTGACGGATTTGCTATAGAAAAAATATTCTTGTGTGGGATCACAGCTACACCCCCACACCGTGAAATTGAAAAAACGGCTTTAGGTGCAACACAATCTATTCCATGGGAACATGTCAAGGAAACGACCGAAGCGATTAGCACATTGAAAGAACAAGGATATACCATTATTGCAATCGAACAGGCGGAGAATAGTATCCTTTTGCAGGACTTTGTTCCCGCTAAAGATACCAAGTATGCTTTGGTATTTGGCAATGAAGTAAATGGGGTTGATGAAGAGGTGATGGAACAAATAGATCATTGCATCGAAATTCCACAATTTGGAACGAAACATTCCTTCAATGTTTCTGTCACAATTGGCATCGTAACTTGGGATTTTATTCAAAAAAGTAAGTTCTGCTAATTTTTTATCAATTAAGGACATATAAGTATGCAGATTACTTCCTATTTCCAATGCAAAATAGTAGATTTGTGATGCAAAATTTTAAGAAGAAATGAGTGTATTAGTTAATAAAGATTCAAAAGTAGTTGTTCAAGGTTTCACTGGAACAGAAGGTACTTATCATGCAAGTCAAATGATCGAGTACGGAACAAACGTAGTTGGTGGTGTTACGCCAGGAAAAGGTGGTCAAACACATTTAGACCGTCCCGTATTCAATACTGTTAAAGATGCTGTAGAAGAAGCTGGTGCTAACGTTTCTATTATTTTCGTACCTCCTGCATTTGCAGCTGATGCGATTATGGAAGCTGCAGAAGCAGGTATCGAAGTAATCGTATGTATTACTGAGGGTATACCTACTAAAGATATGATTCAAGTAAAATCTTACTTGACTGACAAAAATTCTCGTTTAATCGGACCTAACTGCCCGGGTATCATTACTGCTGATGAAGCTAAAATCGGTATCATGCCAGGTTTCATCTTCAAAAAAGGTAATGTTGGTGTTGTTTCTAAATCAGGGACTTTAACTTACGAAGCTGTTGATCAAACTGTAAAAGCTGGTCTAGGTATTACTACTGCTATCGGTATTGGTGGTGACCCTATCATTGGTACTACAACTAAAGAAGCGGTAGAATTATTAATGAATGATCCAGAAACAGAAGCAATCATCATGATCGGTGAAATCGGTGGTGGTATGGAAGCTGAAGCTGCTCTTTGGATCAAAGAACATGGCACTAAACCTGTAGTAGGTTTTATCGCAGGTCAAACAGCGCCTCCAGGACGTCGTATGGGTCACGCTGGTGCTATTGTTGGTGGCGCAGACGATACTGCTGCTGCTAAGATGAAAATCATGGCTGAGTGCGGTATCCGTGTAGTACAATCTCCTGCTGAGATTGGAAAAGCAATCGCTGAAGAATTAGCTAAAAAAGCATAAGCTATATAACATATAAAAAATGCCTTGAAACTAAAGTTTCAAGGCATTTTTTATAGCCTTATTTTTTTAATCCAGACTTATCAGAGATCTAATGGAAGATTGCCCTTTAAGATCACTGTAACTCGAGAATAATCCTCAGACTTAACATCGATAAGTAAATCCTGAGCGCTATTGTTCTCAAAATTTGATGCTAAAACCTGAATTAACATCCCTTCGTTCTCCATAGCGTAGATCGTTTTCAGATCGGCTTTCTTGATCGCACTCTCCAGAGATTTTGATTCCTTGACTTGCTTTGATCCCAGTTGGCAGATGGTAATATCCTGAATATCTTTTAATAAAGAATCTGGCAAAAACTGTTTGACATCAATTAATAAATTTTCTTTCTTAAGATTGGATACATCATTTATATTAGAGGCATTGAATCTAAAAATTTGTATCCCTTCTTGATTTTTGGGTAATGAATTGACAAATTCATTAACTTTTGATAGTTGCGCTTGAGCGTTGAATACACTAAAGACAAGTATGATGGCAGCTATTAATTTTTCCATAACTAGTTTATAATTTTAGATTTTTCCTTCTTATTTTCATAATACTCAATCATCCTAGACAGCTCATTTAGATCCAAATCTGCTTTAATATCGACAAATACATAGTCCTCCTCATCAGCTATCCCCAATAGCACACGTTTCACATGATCTTTCTTCATCTCTGTATTAATCGTAATTTTTGATCCATCACTGTATAGACTCATTAGCTCTTCAAAATTATTCTTAGCCAGATAGGCATGATACTTAGTCATCAGATTATCTTTTATTTCCAGAAATCGTCATAACTTTCAACTTCTTGATTTTCCGTAAAGCCAATGCAGCCACGGCATCATCTTCATCCAATTCTTTAATCTTACTTTTAAGAAATGTTCTCGTCAAAAACATAGGTACCCTTACTGAAGCAACCTCTGTATCACTTGACAAGTCGCGCTTACTTATAAAAGACATATTTGGACTGGTTTTCACAAAACAGCTTTGCAATGTCAGACAGAACATGAGCAGTGCCCCGATAGTTAGTATTTGTTTCATAGTACCGTTATTTATTGTTAACCAATTTATTCACATCATCATAACTGACCTTACCATCGAGAATCATAAAAATGGTACTGCCATCGGACTGTATACTGAGCAATAGATTTTTTATTACATCTGTGGCTGTATCCTCTGCCAAAAACTTAATTTTATTACCCTCAGAATTGATCGTGATCAACTCTTCATATTTCAACTTATTAATGGCTTTTGAAACATCAGATTGCAGTCCTAGATCGGCTTCTTCTAAGATCAGCATCTTAATGCTGTTAATTTTAGAAAGCAGCGGCTTGATGCTATTAACCTCATTATCGGACAGCTTCATTTTATTGAGCATACTGAACATGGGTTTTCCAATTTTGATAGAAGTTACACCCTTTCCTTCTTTATACTGCTCAAAAATCTCATCCAATTTTGATAGTTGAGCGTGTGCTAAACTCGAGCACAACAGTGCAATTACTAATAATATCGTTTTCATAATTTCTATAATTCAATACTTAAACATTTTATATTTTCGACTTCTTTCATTCCCTTTTTTAAATTTGAGGAAGCAAATAGTAAGGCATTTTCTGTAATTTTTAATGCCTCTTCCTCATTTGTAATCTTAACACCATTTACTTCAACATAAAACTCCTCTTCAGCAACTTGATTTGCAGCGGTATCAACAGCTACTTCCAATATGGATGATCGATGTTTGACGACCCTATGCCTTACTGCTGCTGTCTGAGTCACCATTTTTTCGGAGTTTTGTCTATTCTCTACCAATGAATCTACTTTAATGCGATCTGGCTCTGACGCCTTTTTCAACGGCTTATTCAGATTTGCAGTCTGCTCAATAGGCGACACGACTTGTTGACTAGGCAAATACCAAATCCCCAAACAAATCAGTAAAATTGCAGCTGCTATTGAAGAGAACATCGTCCAGATCTTTCGTTGAGGTAGCCTATGGACTGTTTTCGGAGCTTCATCAGTACGAGCTAAAAAAGAATCAAAATCCATTAACATCTCATCTGTATTTTTTTCAGCCAATAGCGAAAAATATCCATCCTCACTATGCTCCTTCAGCAACCTTTCTTCTGCAAGAGTGGTCTCGCCGGCTAAATATTTAGCTTCTAATTGCTTTAATTCTTCTTTCTTCATAATCAAATACTTTTGTCAAATTGACTTTTACTACATTTCGAGCACGGGACAAATTTACACGGACTGCATTTTCATCGATCCCAACTAAATTTACAATATCAGCAATTTCATACTCCTCGATATCTCTCAGATACATAACCAACCGCTGCTTTTCTGGCAGACGATCGATTAACTTTAAGATCAGCTCCCTGGTCAATGACGGATAGCTTTCTTTTTGAATATCCTGATCCAGCTGAGCCATATATTTTGTTTTTACTCCCTCACGATTCAAGCGATTCAATGCTAAGTTTTTTGTCATTCGCATAGCATACGCCTCTATATTCGCTACTTTTAAAAGTTCAGTTCTCGCTTCCCACAATTTTAGCAATACTTCCTGAACCAAATCAAAGGCATCATCTTGATCAAGTAAAAACCTATTTGCAAAACGAAATAACCGATCCTTATGGATGAAGACTGTCGTTTTAAAGGTTTCCTGGTTCATAAATTTTAATCGCTTTTATATAGAAGACACGCAAGGGTATCGAAGTATTACATACTTTTTTTAAAAAAAATAATTGGTGTTGTTAACAGATATTGGAAATGTATTCCTTTTACGAAGGAACATAAAAAAACCGAAGCTTTTGACTTCGGTTTAAAATTAATTTACTCATCTGCCGATGGACCATACAATCCTGGTACAGGAATATTCAGCAACCTCAAATAAACAGTCAACTGCCCCCTATGATGTATAATATGATTGGTAATGATGTGGCGTATCGCTCCTCCTTTAGGCAATCGGGCGATCTCCCAATCTCCAGCTTTTAAAACCCATTCTTTTAACCAATCATCATCCGGTAATTGCGCTATTGTTTCCTTATTATCAATTAATCCCTTGGTCAAGATAACTTTAAGTTCTGATACGGAATCAATTTTCAATGGCTGAAAATCTGTTTTTAAGTCAAAGACATCCTTAGGAATGGCTTTAGAAATCCAACTGTGCAGCTCAACGATGTGAGCGGACAATTCTCTTACGCTCATCGACTTCTCATGGGGACGCCAATCAAGGTGATCATCAGTTATCCGATCTAAAATACGGCCTGTATTATTCGTTTCTCTTTCTAACTCAATTAAAAAACTTTTCTTAACATTCATAATCTTTTTTTATAAAAATGCTTTACTGATATGGGTTGAAATTAATATTCTACTCCCTCATGAAGGTCATGTAAAATCCAACGCTTATTTCTAATGTTTTTTTGTTCACTATTTAACAACTGAATAAAATCCTGGACTCCTACTTCTTCATTACCATTGGCGTGAATCAGTACAATACTCCCATCCTGAGCATGCTGCCCTTTTGCTAGCCATGCATCTGAGCCTATCGGTATCAATCCAAAACCCAATACTTCCTCCATAATTTCATGACTGGACACAAGACCAGGAAATCTAAAGAAAACGGAAGGAACAATGCCCTTTTTAAGCATGAGCATTTCGTTGTCTAGAATTTCGGCATTAACATGAGTTCCTGCAGCCAGTAAAAAATTATGATCAAGAGGATCTTTATTTACCCGATGGTTATAGGTATGATTAATCCATGTAATCGTTAACAGTCCTTTATTTTTGAGATTGATCAGCCATTGCAGGTCGGCTTCGTGATTTAAAATCCATTTTCCAGACAATGAAATAGCAATAGGAAGTGAACTTTCTATACCTCTAAAAGCTGAAAATAAAGATTCAAAAACTACTTTGTCCAATGGTTTATGTGATGGGCATAAATCGATGGTCAGATTGATCCCCCTCTCCTTTGGAAAGGCATAGTCAATGCCAGCATCTTGAAGAGCATATTCATGATCACGAACATGTTGAAAGCTCTTAGCATAGGTAGATCCAGAAAAATGATCAATATTTTGAATATGACTTACCTCAGTACTGTTGCAATCTGCACTTTTTATCACAGACGTCTCCAAAGTATTGGGATCAACGGTTAAAATATAATCAAGATTTTGATTACGAAAAGTCCTAATACCTATGTATGGTCGTCCTTGGTACGATACGTTTGCAAAATATACGCGATAATTGACAATATGTGGATAACCCTGTGAAAAAACGAGCTCAGGTTTAATCAACAAAAATAAAATGCTACACACCATATACTGATACGTAACGGATACACATCGACATTTCATCGGAAAAATATGATCAATAACTCCAAATACTATAACGAGATAAAGTAGTTACACGGTAAGGGCTTTTAACCGCTAAATGTGCCGCTTCCTTTGCAATTTTACTTTCTACATAACTTATTGATAAAGGTACGTAAGCGTTGGTTTGTACATTTTCATGAAATAAAGATTCATACCATACGCATGCTGCTGTAAACCGACCATAATTCAAATTAAGATGGTATCCGTCCCTTGTAAAATGATCGCCTATATAAGAAGTTCTTGCATTTTGTATGGCCGTACCAACAGGTACTAAAATGGAAAAATTGCCCCAACTGTATACTTTTTCAGATGTAGATACGATAGCATGATACATCGCAGTTTGGTCACGTCCATATAAACTAAAACCGCTGTGATCAGAGTCATGCTGATAAGCCCATGTTTGATGCAAAATATACTTGGTGTCGGGGTATTTTACATGTTGCGTGACATATGCGTATAGAAGAGGTAGATCTTTCGCATAAGTATCATACTTACCCGATAGTGGGCTCGCTTGCTGAAAACTGATATAATCCCATGGCTCATCGGTAAGAGCTGTCGATATTTTTATCTTTTCCAGCACCTTTTTTTCACCGGACTCATTTATCTTGCGGTAACTGTAGGCGCTGCTATCTCCAATTGCATTTTTAACATGCAAATCCAAGGGAGCGCCTCCAATATAGAGATTTCCAATCACGATTTTTTTCCCACGCGCATTTGCCAATTCATATAGATTGTTTTCAATAGCATCTTCAGAAAAACTATTTCCAATAGCTAATATTCGTATAACCCCATCATCTAAAGCTTGATCTTGGCTTTGCGCATATGATGAAGATGAAAAGATAAAGGAAAGAAAAAATAGAATAGAAGTAATTTGAATGCTATACATAAAATCGAATTTTTTAACAGATAATCTCTAAATTAAAAAATATCTTTCACTTTGAACAAACAAAAGAAGCTTCCCATAGAGAAGCTCCTTGATCAAGCGCTGTTTATCTTAAATTTTGTCCTTGATCCGCAGCACAGCTAAGGCGCCCAACAACATAAAAACGCCCGCTAATAAAATACCATAAACAGAATTGCTATCAAAGAAAATTTTAATCATATATCCTCCAAAAAAACCACATACGATTTGAGGAAAGGTGATAAAAAAGTTAAAAATACCCATATAAACCCCCATTTTTTTAGCGGGCAAACTATCACTTAAAATAGCATAAGGCATCGCTAAAATACTTCCCCATGCTAGACCAATGCCAATCATAGGGATAATCAGTAGATTGGGGTCCCTAATGATAAATATCGAGATCAATCCAAGACCTCCCATTATCAATGAAAAAGCATGAGTCTGTTTACGCCCGAACTTAGCTGCTATTTTGGCTAAAAACAAAGCATAAATCGCTGAAACGGCGTTATAGATCCCAAACAATACGCCTACCCAATTGGCAGCATCCATATAGAGTTTAGATTTATCACCATCTTTTAGATAAAAGATATGTTCTGCTATAGCTGGGGTAGTATATACCCACATCATAAAAAGTGCAAACCAGGAAAAGAACTGCACCAAGCCCAATTGTTTCATTGTTTTTGGCATGGTCTTAAAATCATCAACAATGGCAAATAATCCTGACCGATGTTTGGCAATCGTCTCTACTTCAAGTGCCGTATCCTCAAAAGAAGCCAATTGTTCGGGACTATATTCTTTTGTAGATAAAACAGTCCACAAGATGGATAACAACAATATGCCTGCTCCGCAATAAAAAGAATATATCACATTTGGAGGAATTACTCCCTCTGCTGCTGTACCATCAACTCCCAAGTAATGGGTGAGCACATAAGGTAACCAAGAACCAATAACTGCTCCAGAGCCGATAATAAAAGTCTGAATAGAAAAGCCTAGGCTACGTTGTGAACTCGGCAAATTGTCCGCGACCAAAGCCCGAAATGGCTCCATCGTGACATTGATCGATGCATCCATAATCGTTAGCATACCAGCACCTATTAATAAAGGTGGCAAAATAGCCGTAAATAATGCAGCATTGGGCATTAATATCAGTGCTATCGCTGTTAAAATGGCGCCAATCAAAAAATATGGCTTACGACGCCCAATTTTATTCCAAGTACGATCACTGTAATAACCTATAATTGGTTGTACAATCATCCCGGTAATGGGAGCTGCTAACCAAAAAAGCGATAAATGCTCGACATCAGCTCCAAAAGTTTGGAGAATGCGCGATGCATTGCCGTTTTGAAGAGCAAATCCTGTTTGGATACCCAAAAAGCCTATGCTCATATTGATAATCTGAACGGTTGACAGTTTTGGCTTATGCAGTTTTGAAATCATAATTTTATTACTTAGGTGGTTATGCACGTGGCTTAACAGAGATTTCCTCTTCGTTAAAAATAATATTAATTTCTTGATTAGACTTATTTATCAGTTCAAAATCATGCTGTTTTATTCTTACAAATAATTTAACTCCCCTAAACTGCACATGGAAAGCATAGCTATCCCATGTTTTAGGAATGAAAGTTTGAAAACTTAATGTATTGTTTTTCACACGCATGCCCGCAAAACCTTCTACAATAGACATCCAGGTTCCGGCCATAGATGTGATATGTAATCCATCTTCGGTATCGTTGTTATAATCATCTAGATCCAACCGAGCAGTTCTGAGATAAAACTCGTATGCCTTAGCTTCATTACCAAGTTTTGATGCTAAAATAGCATGAACACAAGGCGACAAAGAACTTTCATGAACCGTTCTGGGTTCATAAAAATCATAATTTCTTCTTATCGTATCCAGATCGTATTGATCTTCAAAAAAGTATAAACCCTGAAGTACATCTGCTTGTTTTATAAAACATGATCTTAAAATACGATCCCAACTCCACTTTTGATTAATAGGCCGCTCCTTGTCCGGTAGATCGGAAACCAATACCTGTTCTTTATCCAGATAACCGTCCTGTTGTAAAAATATGCTCTGCTCGCTATCTATCGGATAATATAAATGATCGATGATATGTTGCCATGAAACGGCTTCTTCTTCCTTGAAATTCACTTTTTCAAACAAGCTTATTTGTTTACTAGGATCACTCTCTTTTAAGGTTTCTATCGATTCCAGCGTATACTTCAAACACCAGCCCGCAACTGTATTGGTATACCAGTTGTTATTGACATTATTTTCATATTCATTCGGACCAGTGACTCCCAATATGACATATTTCTCCTTTTCAGCACTCCAATTCACACGCTGTGCCCAAAAACGACTGATCGCAATCAATACTTCAAGACCATAATTTTCAACATATGACCGATCACCCGTATAGCGCTGATAATTATAGATGGCAAAAGCAATTGCGCCATTACGGTGGATCTCTTCAAAAGTAATCTCCCATTCATTATGACACTCTTCTCCATTCATCGTGACCATAGGATATAAAGCAGCGCCATTTGAAAAACCAAGTTTCTCTGCATTCTCAATGGCTTTATCCAGATGTTGATAGCGATAAAGTAATAAATTGCGAGCGACATCAGCAGGCTGCGTGGCAAGATAAAAAGGAACACAGTAAGCCTCCGTATCCCAATACGTCACACCGCCATATTTTTCTCCGGTAAATCCTTTTGGACCAATATTAAGTCTAGAGTCTTCGCCGGTATACGTTTGATATAATTGAAAGATATTAAATCGGATCGCTTGCTGTGAGGCAACATCTGCAGTGATTTCAATATCACTTTCATTCCAGAAATTTCCCCAAGCTAAAGCTTGTTTAGTTTTCAGCTCATCAAATGATAAAGCTGAAACCTGTTCTATATTTGCTCGTCCAGCGGCGACCAATTCAGCTTCATTATGATTTTGAGAAGTAACCATTGAAACACGTTTTTCGATGGAAAATACATCTTCAGGTGTTAACGAAATTGCTATAGTTTCAGAAACATATGCCCCATCTGTTGATTGTTTGGGCGCTAGGGTTTCAGTATTTAAGATAAAGCTATTGACCAAATCAGCCCGTACTATGAAATCGGTCTTCTTCGTTTTCATAGTCACATTTAACTGAGAATCTAATGCACCACTTGAAATGAAATTCCAAAAATGCTCATCATAGTTACTGTCCCTATTGACAACATCTCCTTCCAAATAAGACGCTACCTGTAAAGAAGCCTCCCCATTCAACACTTGAATGGTATATTTTAAAGAAGCGGTCTCGGATTGAAATAGATGAAATATCCTTGTACTTTTCACACGAATCTCCACACCATTTTGAAGTTTGACATCAAAAGATCGCATTAACAATCCGTGCTTCATGTCTAACTTCCGTTGAAAACGCTGTACTTTACATGTTGCAAGATCCAAGATCTCGCCATTCACGTGGATATGAAGACCGATCCAGTTAATGGAGTTAATAACCTTTGCAAAATATTCGGGATAACCATTTTTCCACCAGCCTACACGAGTTTTGTCAGGATAGTAAACTCCTGCTAAATATGATCCAGACAATGATTTGCCACTATAATCTTCTTCAAAATTTGCTCTTTGTCCCATTCTACCATTTCCGATAGAAAATAAACTTTCCGAGACTTCATTATACGCAGGGTGAAACCCCTCTTCTATGATATTCCACTCATCGTGGACAATGTAATTCTTCATTGCAAAATCAACTAATTAATTTAAAACTTTCTCCAAACTGTTGATGGACAAATCTGTTCCATTCAAATTGGAACCGATGCCAATCACACCCATCCCTGCTGCCCTAGCAGCATCTACACCTGCCTGCGCATCTTCAAATACCAGACATGATCCAGGAAGCAATTGTAGGTCTCGTGCAGCCTTTAAGAACACCTCTGGATGTGGCTTAGAAAGACTGACACTATTACCATCTACAAGGACATCAAAAAAGGAAATCATACCCGTTTTCTCCAAGATAAGCGGTGCATTCTTGCTCGCAGATCCTAATGCTATACGATAATCATTTTGCTTTAACCAATGCAGCAATTCCATTGATCCTGGTAAAACTTCATCTGCTCGCATCTCTCGAACTAATTCCAAATACCACCGATTTTTACGTTCTGCCATGTCTAATTTTTCACGATCAGCAGCATCGACGCCAGCCCATTTTAAAATTTTTTCCAGCGAAGCGATCCGACTTACGCCCTTTAATTGTTCATTTTCAATCTCTGTAAAGTCAAATCCCAATTCATGGGCAAGCCTTTTCCAAGCTTGAAAATGGAATACCGCAGTATCAACCAAAACACCGTCGAGATCAAAAATTACTCCTTTTACACGCTTCAAAAGATCCAATGCACTTTTCATTTTTCTATTTTTTTAATTCAAACACGACCGTTTGATGAGGTTTTAATGTGATTTCTAGTGGTATATCTTGCTCTACCCCTTTTAAGATATTGTTCATTCGTGTTGCACCTCTCAGACTCTCTCTAAATCGAGCTAAAGGCAACTTGACTTCCTTATCATTGCAATTCATAAAAATGGAGACAACTTGAGTTTCATTAGACCTGAAATACGCATATACGTTATGCTCAGGTACATAATGCTGAGTAGCTCCATACTGCAATACGGCATTATTCTTACGATAATTCGCTAACTTTTTAATATGATCGAACAGTTCATTTTCTGCATCAGATCGGCCTGAAGCATTAAATTTATTAACAGTATCCCCCACAAATCCACCTTTAAAATCTTCCCGAAGCAATCCATCTGGCTTATTGAAATTCTTCATCAATACTTCTGCACCATAATACATCTGTGGTATACCACGAGAGGTCAGCAACCAAGAGAATGCAGATTTGTACTTCTCCATATGCTCCCCTACTACGGAGAAAAAACGATCCTTATCATGATTATCCAAGAAAATCACATTAGCTAATGGATTAGGATATTGATAATCCGATCCTAAGGTTGCGTACAATCTATTGGCACCATCTTTTTCATTATTCAAAGCCTCTCCAATAGCATAATTCATTTGAAAATCAGTGACACCATCAAGCTTCGTATCGATCGATTGTCCCACACGCTGACCACCTAAAAAATAAGCTTGGTTAGGTACGGATTGTACCCATGTTTCACCAAAGAATGAAAACTGAGGATATTCTTTTTGAATTGCAGTTGTCCATTTTGCCATAAAAGCCAAATCATTGTATGGATAGGTGTCTATTCGAAATCCATCGATACCCGCATATTCAATCCACCAAATATGGCTCTGCAAAATGTACTTTTGAACATATTCATTTTCTTGATTCATGTCGGGCATAGTCTCTACAAACCATCCTTTTTCCATTCGGTCTCGATCTGCAACAGCAGCATAGGGATCGAAAATAGTCTGATCCTTATAAGTGGTTTGTGTAAAACTTGGCCATTCATGCAGCCATTCTTTAAAAGGTTTGTCGATTACAGTCCAGTGGTAAAGTCCAACATGATTCGGAACGACATCATGAACCAATTTCATTTTTCGTTTATGCAATTCCTCACCAAGTTTACGATAGGTCTCATTGGTTCCCAATCTTGGATCAATCTGATAATTTTCGGTATTTGCATATCCATGATAAGAAGCCTGAGGCATATCATTGGTCAATACAGGTGTCAACCAAACAGAAGTAACCCCTAGATCGGCCAAATAATCCAAATGCTGAATAACACCATCGATGTCACCGCCATGACGGGCATACATCGAATCACGGTTGACTTGCATCTCCCGCAAACCTTTTACCTCATCATTTTCTTTGTTCCCATTTGCAAAGCGATCCGGCATGATTAAGTAAATCAGATCTTCCGCCTGGACACCTTGAGCTTTCACGATAGAAGCATCTCTATTTTTTAACTCATAATCATATCGTCCTACTAACCTATTATTTTCATAAAATTCAATCGGATACAAACCCGCAGTAGCACCAGACTCAACGACCAGATCTAGAAATAAATAATTAGCATTTTCAACTGGATTAGTTTTGATCAAGGTTAAGCCTTTCTTCTGGATTTTAACCTTGCTCTTTCCAATATTTTTACCATAAATAATCAACTGTAAATCAGAAGATTTCATACCGACCCACCAATGCAAAGGTTCGACTCTTTGAATAGAAAAATCATCTTGAGAAAAGGCATAAGAAAGCTGAAGTAGTATAAAAACACTACTTAACAATAGACGTATCATCATTCAATAAAAGTTTATAGAAATGGGGAGCCATATGCTCCCCATAGTATTAGTTTTTAGAAATTTTTGCTGAATAGCCCGAAGCTGTTCGTGACAGTTCAATATCATATTTGCCAGCTGTAGCAATAGCTATATTGGCACCATCTTGTTGCAAAGAAGAGAGTTCCCCACCGATATTAATGATCCAATCATCATTCATTCGGAATTTCAATTCACCGACAGTTAGGTTTACGGTCAATTTCCATGTATAGATGCCTTTACTCCCCACAAACTTCATGTCGGTATCACTATCCCAACCATTTGGGGTTGCACTACCAATAACACCCCATGTTGATTTTAACAATTCATAGGTTTTAGCTTCGGCATCCATTCGGATTCTATAAAAATCATCCGATGCAACCGTAATATTACCCGCATCAGCACTTTGTAATAAAGTACCATCAGATGTTCCTTTTCCAAATGCATCTGTCCAATCCACATTAGTCGGTAAAAATTTGAATCCAGAACCATCGACAGTGACATACTCATAGACTTCAAACTTTGATTTACTGTCCTTATCGTATAGCGTCATCGGAATCGAAAGTGTTGGCTCCCATCCTGAAGCAATAGACCCCCCAACAACAAACATTTGCGGATTACTTTCTGTAAAAGTAATTGGTTTTGTTTTTTCGATGACTTGACCCTCCGAAGTATATGAAATCTTCAATAGGGCATCACCGATCCAAGATACTTGATTGGGAATATCAAATTCTTTTGAAACAATAAAGGTGTTCGGATCAACAGTAATATTTTCAGTCATTAAAGCTTCACCGGCAGCTACCGGCACAATCGAGAATGTAAAATCCGTAACCTGATTAGCGATAAAACCAACTTTCAACTTTTTACCGACTTGAATAGTCGAAACCGTATTTTCATTGATCGACACGATTGGCACATCAGTACCGTGTTCTACTTTTTTACAAGAGTATAAAAGAGAAGAAGTACCCATAACTAAAACTAATAGCAATCGAAATATAGTAGACATTTTCATAATTTCTATTCATTTAAAAATTAATAACCAGGATTTTGATCCAATTTATTATTATTGGCTCTTGCTCTTGCTGGAATAGGAAACAGTCGTTTATAAGTTTCGCCAGGATTAGCGGGTTTAAACAACTGAGCATCTTCCCATCTTCCAAACCGAATCATATCTGTTCTTCTAGTCAATTCAAAAGTAAACTCCAAGGCACGTTCTTTATAAATAGCATCCAAAGTCAATGTACTAGCCGTAAAATGTTTCTCCGGATTAACTGGGAAAGCACGTTTGCGAACTTGATTGGCCGCATCGACAGCTTGAGCAACACTTGCTGCTGTAGCTCCTCTCAAAACAGCTTCCGCTTTCATCAGCAGCACATCTGCAAGACGAAATACCACCACATCATTGCCTGCATTATTACTAATTTGGTTCTTATCTGGATAATATTTGATACAACGTGCTCCTGCCAATCTACCTACATCGTCTGCTCCGCCAATATCAAAATCAGAACCCGGTAATAAGGTATACGCATAGGGATCTAACACCACATTCAATCCATTATAATTCAACGGTTGTCCAGTAGAGTTATATTGTTGGCCATATAGCCATTGCTTTTTACGATTATCAGCTTGATCAAACAAATCAAAATATGCAGGTTGTGCACTCCATCCATTCCAAGGATTTATACTCAACTCAAAGGTTTGGCGATGAGCATAATGTAGTACACGGTTAAATAAAGTGTTTCCTGTCGCGCGAGAAGCATCATAAGGAATAGAAAAAATCGGTTCAGGATTTGATGCTCCATTATCGGGTTTAAACTGTGTCAGAAAATCATTTTCCAAAGCATACTTGCCAGAATTAATAACAGCATTGCTATGTTCCACCACCTTATTCCAATTAGCAGTACCACTATAAACCTGCGCATTTAAATACAGTTTTGCTAATAAGGTATGTGCAAACCATTTGGTCGGTCGACCATAAGTCGCTTCCGTCTTTTCTTCACTCAAGTTGGCCAAGTTTTCTTCTAGGTCCTGTACAATAAATTGGTAAACTTCTGCCCGAGGTTTAGTCGCTGGCAATTCTGTACCAGTATCAAAACTGGTTACTAAAGGAATATTTCCATAAGCATCCATCATCAAGAAATAATACCAGGCACGCATGGCTTTTATTTCAGAAACAGTCTGTGCCTTTGTACTCGATTCTGGAGATTGTTCCAAAATACTGAGTACACGATTACAAGTACCAATAGCATTAAAACCCCAATCCCAATTATTTTGAACAACTTCATGCGATGCTGACCAAGTGTGATAGTGCATATCACGCCATTTACCACCGTCAAACCAATCCCCACCCCTTGTTGGGATAATCACTTCGTCCGAACCAGCTGTCTGCAGACTAAAGTAATTGTCAAAATATCCTCTTGCGCTTGTATATACAGGACCTGTTACAGCAATAAATTGTTCTGGAGTTTTAGGAAATGTATCTTCTGTATATGCTGAATACATCTTATCGTCAAATTTGGTACAAGATTGTCCTGCTACCAATAGTCCGGCAAATAAGAATAAATTAATTTTATTGAATCTCTTTTTCATAACTAACTGTGATTAAAAGTTAAAAAGCTAATTTTACACCTAACAAGAACGATCTTGTTTTTGGATAATAATTTCTATTATCAACGCCAGGCGCTAAACCACTTAAACTTACCTCAGGATCTACACCCGAATATTTGGTTATCGTGAACAGATTTTGTCCTGACACATACAATCGTGCATTTTTAAAATATTTAGATTCCTTCACATTAAACGAATAACCCAATGTGGCGTTATCTAATCTTAAGAATGAACCATCTTCGATAAATCTGCTAGAAGCAATTAATGGTGTTTCAAATATGCCTTCTTCAACTGCATCTTTAGAGATATTGGTCACATTAGCCTGTTGTAGACGGCTTAGATCAGCACGTGTAGCATTAAAAATTTGATTGCCATACATACCACGTAAGAAGAAGTTCAAATCCCAGTTTTTATATTGAAAACTATTATTCCAACCATAGGTAAATTTAGGAAGTGCGTGTCCCATCACCATATAATCATCAGGTGCCGAAATCTGATCTTGTGTTACAAGTTCACCCGATGGTTTTTGATAAATTGTTTTCTTGGCAGTTGCATCATAACCGATGTAATTAGCCACATAAAATGTTCCCAAAGCCTGACCTGGTAAAACAATTGCTGCCGTTTGACCTGTCCAGCCATCAAGACCAATACTTCCTTCATAACGCTCTGATACACCAATATTTTCAATATTAGAAGATAATGATCCAACCTTATTCACATTACGGGCAAAGTTGACTGTTGTATTGTATGAAAAATTACTATTGCGATAAACCATCGCATTTAAAGTGATCTCCACACCTTTATTGCTCATACTTGCTCCATTAGCCAATAAACGATTGAACTGATAAGGTGGCGATGGTACATCATACTCATACAATAAGTCTTTCGTTTCTTTATTGTAATATTCAATGCTACCACCCAAACGACCTCTCCAGAGTTCAAAATCCAATCCTGCATTAAACATGGATGTACTTTCCCATTTTAAATCCGGATTTTCATTTTGGTTCACACCATAAGCATTCATCCAATTACCGTTATAGAGAAATTGACCATTTTGAGGACCGAAAATAATAATCTGACGATATGGATCTATATTCTGATTTCCCGAGATACCGTACCCAGCACGTAATTTTAATTCGCTGAATAAATCTTGGTCTTGCATAAAGCTTTCTCTGCTAATTCTCCAAGCTCCAGAAACCGAAGGAAATGTCGCCCATCTATTATTCTTTCCAAATTTTGATGAACCATCGCGGCGCACAGAAGCACTTAATAAGTATTTTTCATCATAATTGTATCCCACACGACCATAAACTGAAATCAATAAAGACTCCAAAATATATGGATAGGTACTATAAGGATTATAACCATCTGGCAATGTGCCTAAATTTAGATTGTTACCCCCTAGATCGTCAGACATAAATCCTACAGAAGAAGCAACAACTCCATCATTATTTTTTGTTTTCTGATAAGAATAACCAGCCATCGCATCGAAAGAATGAAGATTCTTGGTCACATTGTAATTAACATAAGATTCGAAAATTTTATCGATATTTTTCAGATTTGAACGCTCCGCAAAACCCCTGCCCAATGCTTTCGAATCAAAGTCAGTCCGATGCATATAATATTTCTTATCAAATTGATTTTGCTGATAAGAGATGACATTAGTCCAGGTCAATCCCTTGAAAATAGTAAGGTCAGCTTTCAAACTGGCGAGTAAAGTGTTGTTATTTCGTTCTTCATCACGCTGGTTCAACATCGCTACCGGATTGAAATAATTTGTTCTTCCTGGTACCTGAAAATACCCGTCATAAGCGGCGTAAGCGGCATCATCTGAACGTACTGGTGAAGTTGGTAGATAACGAGCTGCTCCATTAAAAATGCCGTAGTCCACATGGTTAGATTTGTTCATGCTATTAGCAACATTAAGCGCTAGTTTTAAGCGATCATCAAATGCATTTTGATCGATACCAACACGAGCAACCACTCTTTCCAGATCGCTTCTTTTCACAATACCTTGATTATTAAAATAATTAACAGAAGCATTGTATCGTGTACCTTCAGAACCTCCTGTTAGCGATAAATTGTGATTATGAGAAACTCCCGTGCGTGTTATCTCATCCTGCCAATCGGTATCAAACCCCGTCTCAGAAGCAGCGACTGTTAATCCATTGTCTGCTACAAATTGCTTATGCTCAG
The DNA here is from genome assembly GCF_002440335.1 of Sphingobacterium sp. UBA6320. Classification (NCBI taxonomy): domain Bacteria; kingdom Pseudomonadati; phylum Bacteroidota; class Sphingobacteriia; order Sphingobacteriales; family Sphingobacteriaceae; genus Sphingobacterium; species Sphingobacterium sp. UBA6320. The sequence goes on from NZ_DJTA01000007.1 coordinate 266,518, forward strand.
CAGCACTTAGCACATTCACACGATTTGCAACACGTTCAATAGCAGCATATCCACTATAAGCCAAAACAGGTTTACCGGCCTTACCCCGTTTTGTCGTCACGAAAATAACGCCATTTGCGGCACGTGATCCATAAATTGCAGTGGAAGAAGCATCCTTCATCACATCCATCGATACAATATCATCCGGTGCTACCAATTCAATATTAGCACCTACAACTCCATCGATGACATACAAGGGAGCAGAACTCGCAGTCAATGAAGATGGGCCACGCAATTGAATTGTTGATGCTGCCGTAGGATCTCCACCCGATCTATTCACTGTTAAACCTGCTACTTTACCGGCCAATAACTGATCCGGAGAACTGACCACACCTGTATTAAATTCTTTAGGACCTACACTAGAGATAGAACCTGTAATTTGTTTTTTCTTGGCCACACCGTAACCAATTACAACAACTTCTTCTAAATCACTTGTGCTCGAACTCAATGTAAAATTCAAGACATTTGCACCGCTAACAATCTGAATGGGTAAATCCATGGAATTATAACCAATCATGTTGACAGTGACAGTCGTCTTACCTAAAGGTACTTGACTAATCTTATACTCCCCGTTTTGATTTGTTGCTGTCGAAATTGGACTTCCTTTGATGATAATAGTTGCTCCAAGCAGTACTTCCCCTTTATTATCTACCACCTTACCTGAAAGTGAAGAGTTTTGAGAAAAAGCATTCACCCAAAGCATCATCAAAAGACCAAAGGTCATTACAGCTCGTAATGTAAATTTGCTCATAATGTAATTGATTTTTATTGTTTAGTTTATTAATTTAGTTTTACTTAAAAGATAATAATTACCAGGCTTAATTATAATATGATCATTTTGAACCCAATTTAGATTTGATTGAGCCATATTATCATACCAATTCCCCGCTAAGCCTGCTGTTATTTGAAATTGTCTATTCATGGTATCAAAATTTCCGACAACAAATATGGTCTGATGACCATCAGTCATCAGATAATATTTTAATCCCTCTTGCAGTGAAGACGATAATAATCTTGCTTTTCTAAAAATTGGATTTGCTCTTTTCAACTGGATCAATTTTGCATAATGATCAAATAACCGTTTACGTGAGACATTTGCTAAATAATCCCATTTCAGTGGTTTTTCACCTGTCCGACCATTTTCATCAATCGATACATCATAACCAAACTCACCAAATTGCCAGATCATTTTAGGTCCAGGACTAGCTAGCAAAAATGTTGCAGCCACTTGGGTTCGCTCTAATGCCGTTGTAAGATCCTTTACAGAATAGGATCCATCCACATAACCATATTGCGCATTCTTAAACTGAATACGTTCCTCATCATGTGATTCCATATAAGTCACCATATTAGGTGTTTGAAAACCATGAGATTCAGCAAATAATCTACTTAGATCCGATTTTGAACCATTATTATAGCCCATTGTTGCTTCATTAAAAGTTCCATTTAAATTATTCCACAACAACATCCCCTCCGCAACCAGTTCTTGCTCCTCTTGATCAGAACCAAAATGTTCCAATATGACGTAGCAACTTGGATCAAGAGTTTTAAGATAATCATGATAATTTTTCCAAATCAAAACCCGACTAGCATCATAGGCAGACCAAGAGCCGACGTTACTATCTGAAGTACCCGTATTTTGCTGTGTAAATCCCTTTGATAAATCAAAACGAAAACCATCAATCTTAAATTCTTGGATCCAATATTTCAAGACATCCTTCACAAACGTCTGTGTATAGTAACTTTCATGATTAAAATCATACCCCACATTAAAAGGATGGGTCGGCGTCCTATTAAACCAGATATTATTTGAATTTGATATTTGCCCTTGAAAATACAGCTGAGCCAATGGTGATTGTCCAAAAGCATGATTAAGCACCACATCTAGGATTACCGCGATACCTGCCTGATGAAGATGATCTACGAGACTCTTCAGTTCATCCGCACGACCATAATACTTATCCAATGCCAAATGATAAGAAGGATTGTAACCCCAACTTGAATTCCCCTCACTTTCCTGAACAGGCATCAATTCGACAGCATTAATACCCAGTCGTTTCAAATAAGGAATTGAATCGCGAATAGCATTAAAATTATGTGGTTTTGAAAAATCACGCGTGAGCAACTCATAGATGACTAGATCATAAGGATTTGGTTTATTAAAATGCTCTACTTTCCAAGGATACTCCGCACGATTCAATTCTAATATACTGACCTGACCTGTCGTCTGCTGTATTGGATATGACGGTAAGTCAGCAATTGAACTTCCTAGACTACTGTCATATAGGGGATCTAAAACCAGATTGCTGTATGGATCAGCTATTCTTAATTGACCGTCAATTAAGAATTGATAAGCATACTTTTTTGAAAAATCGAGATCATTTAAGGTCAACCACCACGTATTTCCATCAGGTGTCTGTTTCAATACGTAGGTTGATTCCGGTTGAAAATTATTAAAACTGCCTAATAAAAATATAGTTGATTTACCTGGAGCTGTTACAGCAAAACTTACTGTCTTTTTTTGCTTGTCGATCGTTACACCATTCTTATTGATACCAGCTGGTAATGCTGCAATTTCAGCTTTATCATTAACAAATACCTGTAATTGTCTTACGAATTTCTTTCCATTGACTTCAATACGAGCAGTTATCAGATGCAAACCAACAGTAGCAAATTTACATTTAAATGTATGATGCAATGCACCATTCATACTTTCTTGCTCAACCTCATCAATACTCATAGAAAGTTTACCCGCTACTGTGGACAACACCTCAATAGCGAGCTCTTCATTTATTAAATAAGCATCTTTTTCCGCTTTTAACAAATATGTAGGTTGCGTGTAAGGTTTTAAAAATCGAATATTCGTTTCACCTTTTGTGGCTATGTCAACATACATGTCCGAACCATCTTTATTTCTTTGAACTTTAGTCCCATCAGCATTTCGTAGCAATAACGCGATTTTAATAACCTGACTACTGCTAATTCCTTTAAAGACCTGACTCGGATTGATCGTAATGCTATACCTACCATCTGTTTGACGAGTCAGTTTATAAGCATCTTCATTTTTTGACCAATCTGTTGCAACTTCCTTCCAATCATACTGATCTTTACTATTGGATGTGATAAGACCGATATGTAGATACAGCGGACCATCAGTGGAGACCAATGCGCTATTACCCTTATTGACATCAAAAAAGAAAGTAATTGATTCATCCCAATAATTAAATAGTTTATTGGTTGTTAGTAAGCCGACCTCACTTGGAGCTATTCCTTCATCTACGACTATAGCACTAGGATTATTTTTTTTACATCCAAAAAAAATAATCGATATAGTGAAAAATACATAAATAAAGTAATGTTTCATAACTCCTTATAATTGGTACACTTAAAAATGGGAACGTTCCCAATACTTGGTATAAAAAGATAGCCTATTCGAAAAATATACTATAAATTAAAAGCAAAAATCCCTTTACAATTGGTAATCTTACATTGGGAACGTTCCCAATATTTATCTAAGATAGAAAGCTAAAGAGTTAAATCCAAACTTTTTAGTGATTTTTTTTACTAGATTTTTGAAAAATTAATGAAGACTCAAGATAAGTGACTTCTTGGTTAGAGAAGATAATCGGTTTAGCAATCAATTGGCAAAGATATTCTGTCGCCATCTTACCCATTTCATAAGCTGGCTGTTTCACGACACTTAATGCTGGTTCTAACAGATCCGCAATATCTAAACAAGAAAAACAGATCAATTTCAATTCTGAAGGAATACATATTCCTTCGTTTTTGGCCACACGCATAGCCGAAATGGCCAAGCGTTCCACCGATGCAAATAGTCCATCAGGTTGCTGTATACGATACAGATTTTTGATGTCTTCCATATTACCATCAGACTCATTAACGGTATCCAGAATCAAGTTTTTATCAAAAGGAATTTGATATTTTTCTAAGGCAGCTCGATATCCTGCCAGACGTACTTTTCCAATGGAAACATTTTGATTAATAACTAAATAGGCTATACGTTTACAATCATTTTCGATTAAATGAGACGTCGCCGCAAAACTAGCTTCAAAATCATTACCTGTTACATAAGATGTATTGACATCATCGTAAGTTCTATCGAAAAACACAATGGGGATATTGTTATCTTTTAAAACTTGAAGATGACTATGATCATGACCTTCACCCGAAGCAGACATAATGACCCCATCCACACGACCATTGATTAGCGATCTGATTATTAATGCTTCCTTATCTACCCGATGATCCGTCACATAAATTAAAGTATGATAATTTTTAGACCGAGCTACCAGTTCAATACCTTTAATCGCTTGGCTAAAAAATTTATTACCAAATTCAGGAATAATGATCGCAATCGTATTGCTTTTATTAGCTCTTAGGTTGCTGGCATACATATTGGGTGAAAATCCCAATTCATCCGCCATTTTTAAAATACGTTCTTTTGTATTGGGGTTAATATCATTACCATCCCGAAAAGCTCGTGATACCGTTGACTTGGATAAACCTAAACGTTCTGCTAATTCTATAATCGTTATTTGTGACATCAGTGCTGAAATAAAAGCATTTCAAATATATAATAAATTTAGGAGTTTAAGTTAGCATATATAAGAAGAATCGATATAATAACAATTAATCGAAAAAGTTTAGCGCACAAAAAAGCCCCGGCTGCTTATCAAGGGCTTCTGTATAAAAAAAGGCACCGACCTACTCTCCCACCTGTTACGGCAATACCATCGGCTCTGGCGGGCTTGACTG
>NZ_DJTA01000001.1:0-19001 GCF_002440335.1 Sphingobacterium sp. UBA6320
GTATGGTAAGGTAAGGAAAGGTAAGGTAAGGTAAGGTAAGGTAATGTAAGGTAAGGTAAGGTAAGGTAAGGTACGGTAAGGTAATGTAAGGTAAAACAAAAACAGCAACCTATAAGGTTGCTGTTTTTGTTAAAATCTGAAAGATTTTACAGAGATTAATTCATTATTTTTTTGCTGGTGTCGGAGTAGCAGTAGCTGAAATACCTAATTTGGTTTTAACAGCAGCAGTTAAATCATCACCACCTTGAAAATAAGGAATGTTAGTGCTTGAGATATCAAAAACATAAGCATATCCTTTTTCTTTAGATACGTTGTTAAGTGCTTCTGATACTTTTCTATGAATCGGAGAAATTAACTCTTCTTCTTTTTTGTTTAATTCTTCTTGAGCAACACGTTGGTTTTCGTTGATACGAGTTTCGATATCACGTAATTCAGTACCTAATTTTTGCAATTCAACATCTACAGTTTCTTTGTTTGCTTCACTTCTATTACGTGCTTTGTCATTTGCTTCTTTTTGTTTTGTTTGATACATCGCATACATATCTTGAAGCTCTTTTGTTTTTCCATCACTTAACGTTTTCAATTGTCCTTCAGCCGTTTTGAATTCTGGAGTTGATTGAATAATTTCCGCAAAATTGATATGACCAATTTTTTGTTGTGCATGAGCTAACTGAGTTGCAAAAAAAACTGCTACAAATGCAATAGCACCTTTAAATAAATTTTTCATTCTTTTCATGTTAATCTTAAATCGTCTCTTCAAATTATTTTGAGACAAATTTTTGTGTTTCTAATTTAATACTTAATAATACTCCTATTCGTTCTCGCAATATTAGTAAACTAATATTTAGTTTGCAAGTGCAGGATTTGGTTTTAATCCTAATTTAATAATGACGTCATTACTTTTATCAAGTTTTGGATTTGCATATAGGAAAGTCACTTCTTGACCTCTATCTAATATGATGTCTAAGCTTTGTGCTTTTGCTAAATCTTGAATTGCTTTAGAGACACGTTGTTGTATAGGTTGAACCAGTTTTTCACGTTGCTTAAATAACTCACCTTCAAAACCAAACTTTTGCTTTTGATAATCTTTAACATCTTTTTCTTTTTTCACGATCTCATCTTCCCGACGTCTACGCATATCTTCGTTTAATAAAACTTGATCGTTTTGATAAGCTTTATACAATTTTTCGATTTCCGCGTATTGCTGGTCAACATCTTGCTGCCATTTTTGAGATAAATCATCTAATTGTTTTTGAGCAGACGCATATTCAGGAATATGTTTTAAAATATATTCTGAATTCACATATGCAAAATTTTGCGCAAAAGTAGCTGATACGGTAACTACAACAAATGCTATTACTAAAACTATTTTTTTCATGTTATTTTTGTTATAACTTTCAACTAATATATGAATTTCTTCTTTATGACATTTAATATTCCAAAAAGTTTAAGCGGGATTAAAATCCTCCCATATTTTGCATAATACTAAATGTGAAGTTTTGTTTCCATGTACTGCTTGGTAAGCCTGGGATTGGATCAAATGCATGACCGTAATCAATACCTAACATACCAAAGATAGGTAAGAAGATACGTGCTCCAACACCTGCTGAGCGTCTTACTTTGAATGGATTATATTCTGAGAATTTATTCCAAGTATTACCTGCTTCAGCAAATGCTAATACGAAAACTGTTGCTTGTTCATTTAACATTACAGGATGTCTCAATTCCATTTGATATTTGGTATAAATTGGACTTCCTGAATTTCTTGCAATGTTAACATTCTGAGTTCCTTCTGGAATAACAACACCATTGGCATATCCACGCATTGCGATGATCTCAGATCCTTGTAAGAAGTCAAAACCTTGCATACCATCACCACCGACTTTGAAGCGTTCAAATGTAGAAATTCCTGTTTTATTAGAATAACTACCTAAGAAACCAAATTGTGCCTGTGCTTTGAATACCAATTTACCAGCAATCTTTGCATACCATTGTGAATCAAATTTCCACTTATGGTATTCTGTCCATTTGTATTTCACATTATTTTCTGCTGTTTCATAATTGATATTATTAAACAGCGAATATGGTGGCGTAACTTGAACAGAGAACTTAAGGTTAGATCCTGAAGTTGGATAGATCGGCGCATCAATTGTATTACGGCTGAATTCTTGTGTTAAGTTAATATTATATGCTGTACCATTGTCAAATAAGAAATAGTTGGCATAATTCTGCAATTTATAACGTTGAAACGATAGGGAAGTGTTGGCTTGGAACCAGTTATCTGGCCATTGTAAACGCTTACCTAAGGTTGCGGTTACACCCGTCATCCATATCCTATTAAGTTCCGAATCTTTTACCGTTTGCTCCCCAGTATAGTAATTAAAACCTCCATATGAAGAACTAGACGTATAGGCGCTTAAACCAAAATAGATTGGTTTTTTACCACCTAACCATGGCTCGGTGAAAGAGAAACTATAGGACTGGTAACGTTTACCTGATGTCTGTCCACGAATACTTAATTTTTGTCCGTCACCACGTGGCAATGGTTTCCAAGAGCTTTTGTTGAAAAGATTACTTGTAGAGAAGTTATTGAAGGTTAATCCTAAAGTACCGATAATCTGTCCTGCACCATAACCTCCTGATAACTCCACTTGATCTGAAGGCTTTTCAGCTACATTATATAAAATATCGACCGTTCCTTCAGCATGATTTAGATTTGTAGGAACAGGATTAGTCTTTTGCTCATCAAAATTACCCAATTGTGCGATTTCTCGTACAGAAGTCATAATTGCCTCTTTTGAAAACTTTTGACCTGGCTTGGTACGAATGGACCTTAATACGACACGATCATTGGTCACATCATTTCCTTTTATTAATACGTTATTAATCGTATACTGCGCACCTTCATATACACGTAAATTGAGATCAATTGTATCGTTGTATATACGTGTTTGTTCTGGATCGATCGAGAATGTCAAGTAGCCATCATTCATATATAATGAAGAGATATCATCACTATTTCTACCACCGCCCAATAATTTAGTATTTAGTTTCTCTTCACTGAAAATATCACCTTTACGTATTCCTAAAATCCGATTTAAGACAGTGTCTGTATATTTCGCATTTCCTGACCATTTGATATTACCTACATAATATTTAGGTCCTTCATACACATCAATATTGACCAAGACATTTTTATCGTCAACTTTAATGACGGAGTCTTGTATGATTTCTGCATCGCGGAAACCCTTATTTTGCATTTTAGATACTAAAGTTTCTTTTGCTTCTTTATATTTTTCTTCTTTGAATTTTCCGGGACCAAAAATACGGAACCATGCTTTTTGCTTAACTCCTTTTAAATTTTTTCGAAGCTGTTTCTGTGTAAATTCTTTATTGCCTGTAAATGTTATCTTTTTGACACGTACTTTATTCTTACGGTCAACATCTGCAATTAAAATCTCATTATTAGCCTGAGCACTATCTTTTTCTGTGCTGATCTTAATTTCTGGATATAAATAAGCTTTCTCTCTTAAGAAGCGTTGGATGGTGTTACGCGTGGTATTGATCAGATTTTCATTGACCACTTTACCGGCATTATCATTTAATCTTTTACGAACTTCTTCTGTTTGGCTTTTACTCAAACCTTTAATGTCTATTCGTGTTAAACGTGGTCTTTCAACAACACGAATATTTAGAAAAATGGTTTCACCTTCTATCTTTTCGGACCATAATTGTACGTCATCAAAAAGCCCTTGAGCCATCATCACTTTTACCACATTGGATGTAGCTTCACTAGGAACTTCAATGTATTGACCAACAACAAGTTTGGATATTGTAATTAATACATTGTTGTCAAGATGCTGCGTTCCTGAAACTGTCACACCACCAATGATATAGTCTTTAGGGGATAAATAACTTATTTGGTTGGGATCATTCAGGTTTATAGCAGTTCCATTCACTTGAGCTTGTGCGAATTGTGGTTGGGTACATGCTAAAAATAATATAACAATAAGTATGCGCTTCATTTATAAATTTTTATTGATGCTAAAGTACATCAATCAGTTGTTAATTTTTGTTAATTAAGAAAAATTTAAGAACCAGCAAAATATGACGGTTTAAAATCAGTTAGCAAAGTTACTAATAAAGATTAGATCTGCTCACTTGTTTTTCCAAATCTTCTCTCACGCTGTTGATAATCAAGAATGGCCTTAAATAGGTCTTCTTGTTCAAATTCGGGCCACATCTTATCTAGAAAACAAAATTCGGCATAGGCAATCTGCCATAATAGGAAGTTACTAATTCTGTATTCTCCGCTTGTTCGTATTAACAAATCTGGATTTGGGAGATTGGATGTATAAAGATTTTGTTGAAATACTTCAGTGGTAATCTCTTCGATGTTTAGTTCCCCTTTTAATACTTTTTCTGCAATATTTTTTGTAGCCTGTACGATCTCTTCTTGTGAACTATAGCTTAATGCCAGCGTCAATACACAGTTTGTGTTATGTGCTGTTATATCCATCGTTTCCTGTAATTTTTCTTGACAATTTTTAGGAAGTTTAGATAGATCTCCGATGGCATTGAGACGGACACCGTTTTTTTGAAAGGTTTTGATTTCTTTTTTGAGTGAAGAAACCAATAGTTCCATGAGCGCTATTACTTCCAATCGAGGTCTGTTCCAATTTTCTGTAGAGAAAGCATATAAAGTAAGATGTTTTACTCCAACTTGGATAGTAGCTTCTAGCGCCTCTCTAACAGCCTTGACGCCATTTTGATGACCAAAAATTCGCAGTTTTCCTTTTTCCTTTGCCCATCTTCCATTGCCGTCCATAATTATAGCAATATGTTGTGGAAGCTTATTTTTGTCAATATGATCTATTGTGCTCATGTTCTATTTCTTTACTTCTGCCTATCTCCCGATTGGTAAAAACATTTATAATATACGACCTATTTAATACCTGCATAGGTGTAGTCGTAATTTTCATCAACATTAGCTTTATCTTTTATCCACAACTTTTATTGTGTAGTAATGATTGAATGTTGATTAGTCTACTTATGTCTATGATTGAAAATTACTTTGATAAGCAATTTCAGCTTGTCTACCTAAATATCTGTCCTTTTTGATTTGAATATTCAGTAGCCACCCTTTCATTAAATGTAGAATCGTCTAGTCAGCATTGAGCATTATTTGCTCTTTGTAGCACAACTCTTTGGTCTGGGTAAGTTAAATGAATAAGTTGTTCAAAATATTTTGTGGTAAATATAAATCTTTTTGATGAATAGAGAATTAGAAATTATTGCTAATATCAATAATTTCTGACGTCTAATCCCCAAAGTAATTTCTCTCTCAGGGTCTCAAAATAGCTTTCTCCATCTAATCTAATTAAATTAATATAGAAAGGTGCTTTTGTGATTTTCAATCTAACGTTACTTGGTACTGTTTCATTTTTTGAGTCACAGCTCAATATATATTTTTCGGAACGGCTTTCGATTTCTAAATCTAATTCAAATTCAGATGATATGACTACTGGTCGTACATTTAAGTTGTGCGGAGAAATTGGAGTGATTACAAAATTGCCGCTTCCGGGCATAATTATAGGACCTCCACAACTCAGTGAATAGGCTGTTGAGCCTGTCGGTGTAGCAATAATGAGTCCATCTGCCCAATAAGAATTTAAAAGTTCTCCGTTTAAGTAGGCATTGATCGTGATCATGGCAGAACTATCGTATCTAAATACGGTAATATCGTTCAAAGCATAATTGCTATTTCCTCCAAATAATTCCTTATCCGGGGATTCAACAGCTAAAAGTGCTCTTTTTTGAATTTTATAATTTTTAACAAGAATTTGATCAATGGATGTTTCAAAATCTGTTTTGTTTATCGAAGCTAAAAATCCTAATCTTCCGAAATTGATACCAGCGATGGGTATGCCTGAGTTGTGAATTAGGGATACTGCGGATAGCATAGTTCCATCTCCTCCTAAACTTAACATAAAATCTGTGTCGAGAGGAAGATCTGCATTGGAAGTGTACGTAGAAAAGTTTTTAGTACAATCAAATTGTTTCTTTAGAAAATTATAAAAACTATCATAAATCCATATTTCTACTTCTTTCGCAATTAAATATTCTAGTAAATGTCTTACATGGGGAATAACTGAAGGAGTAAATTCTCTACCATAAATTGCCACTCTCATATTGTACAGTATTTTTTATCTAGCAGTGATGATTGTATTTGTTTGCCAAAGATGAGAAAAAACTACCGTATTGCTAAATATTGATGTAATTCATTAATTGTTTGTAACGATCTTCTAGGTCATCAAACTCTTGTAGGGTATTAAAACTTGCCATAACCTTATAGTTTTGTCGTGCGAAAGAGGAAAGTAAATTTGCTATATTGGATTGATTAACCTTTATAGTTACTTGAATTGTCGCATTCTCCAGTATTGCTTGGGTTGAACAATTTAATATTTGACAGTTTTCGACTTCAACCAAATGAGCAATTTTAGACAATGAAAAGTCATGAGCTCCGACTTCTAAAACAATAATTGCTCCAACGTCATTGAGAGATTGTAGTACTGAAATCGTTTTGATTAGTTCTAACGAGGTCAATATTCCTTTATAATTATTATGTTCATCTAAAACAGGCAAGGTATCCATATGATATGCTGTCATTAAGCGAACTGCATCATAGGGGTGCTGATTTGCCATGACGTAAATAGGATCTGTTTTTAAATGGATCGTAGCAACAGTGAATTGATCATCTAGTGCGTTTAATAAATCATTTTGAGTTATATAACCCAAATAATTATCGCCATCTACGACTGGTAGTAAATGAAATTGGAAATCTTCCATTCGATCTAATGCAAAGGCGATCGTGTCAGTTTGCTTTATGGTCGTGTTTTGTGATAGGGGGATGTTCGCTATATACATGTCCGTTGTTTATCTGTATACTATTGACCTTAAATTTAATAAAATGTTTAAACAATCCGATTTTTATTAATAAAAAAGCTTTATCAGATTAAAGGTCATTAAATTTTTACTTTAACTTTGCACAGTTTATATATTATTGATAATGGATTGTACAAATTTTATCTACTTTTACAAAAGTGCGATTTATATTTTGAATATGTAAGGTAGTTAAATCATAGTACTGGAATTTTTATGGGTGAGGTTGCAAGTCAGAAATTTATTGAAGTTAGGGAAGTAATTCGAAAGAAGAGTCCAAAATTGGCAAAATGGATTCCTTCATTCTTATTAAAATATTTAGAGCGAACTATCCACGAGGATGATATCAATGATATCATGACTCGTTTTGCGAATTTGCAAGGTTTAGACTTCGTAGATGCGCTAATAAAGGACCTGGGTGTTCATGTCGAGTTAAAGGGTGCAGAAAATATTCCGATTGATGAAAGTGTAATTTTTGCTTCTAATCATCCATTAGGAGGTCTGGATGGTATTGCTTTCATGCATGCTATCGGACGGTATCGTAAAGATGTCAAGTTTCTGGTCAATGATATATTAATGAATGTAGGGAATCTACAACCCTTATTTATACCTGTGAATAAATTGGGTGGACAGGGGAAGAGTGGTATTGCTGCTATTGAACAGGCTTATGCTTCTGATACCGCGCTACTGGTATTTCCGGCAGGCCTGGTCTCCAGAAAACAAGCAGATGGAAGGATTGAGGATCTCGAATGGAAGAAAAGTTTTATAAATAAGGCAAAGAAATATAAAAAAGATATCGTACCGGTATATATTGAGGGTAAAAACTCTAACTTTTTTTATAATTTTGCAAGGCTAAGACAGAAGATTGGCTTAAAGGCAAATTTGGAAATGCTTTATCTACCTGATGAAATGTTTTCTCAACGCAACCAAACTGTGACGATTGTTATCGGCGAGAAAATATCTTACACACATTTTGATCAATCTAAGGGCGAAAAAAAATGGGCTGAAGAGGTTAAGCGATTGGTTTACGGAATGTCTCAAGAAAAATAAAATTATGCAAGAAATTATTGCTCCAGTTGATAGAGAGTTGTTAAAAGCTGAGTTGGGTAAAGAGGCTTTTATACGTTACACTAACAACGGAAATAACGAAATATACTTAATCAATTATCATAACGCACCCAATGTGATGCGTGAGATAGGAAGATTGAGAGAATTGACTTTTAGAGGTGCTGGTGGTGGTACTGGATTATCTATAGATATTGACGAAAATGATACTTGTGAAGATTGCTATGATCAATTGATCGCATGGAATCCAGAAGAAGAGGAGGTAGTTGCAGGTTATCGTGTTATTAAATGTGCTAATGCCTCTATGAAAGATGGTGTTCCGAATTTATCTACTGCACATTATTTTCAATTTTCCGAACGATTTAAAAGTGACTATTTACCTTATACGATCGAATTAGGTCGATCTTTTGTACAACCCAAATTTCAACCTGCAATCGATAACCGTAAAGGAATTTTTTCATTGGATAATCTTTGGGATGGTCTAGGCGCTTTAGTGATGATCAATCCAGATATCAAATACTTATTTGGAAAAGTAACGATGTACCCTCACTATAATAAAGAGGCGCGAGGTATGCTTCTTTATTTTATGGAGTATCATTTTCCTGATAAAGAGAATTTAGTTGTACCTATTCCGAGTTTGAATTGTGAAAATGATTTTTCTAAATATGAGGGTATGTTTGACGGATTAGATTATAAAGAATCTTATAAACTCTTGAATAGTAAAATAAGGGCATTAGGAGAAAATATTCCACCTTTAATCAATACCTATATGAATCTTTCTCCAACTATGAAATCATTTGGAACAGCTATTAATGATGAATTTGGTGAGGTAGAAGAGACGGGGATCTTGATTACAATAGCGGATGTATATCCAGTGAAAAAAGAAAGGCATATGAATACTTTCGAGCGCGATCGCGAGTATGGTAATAAAAAATCAAAGAGAGGCTAAAGCCTCTCTTTTTTTGTATTTCTCTATTTAAGAATCTCTTCTTCTAGAAGTAGTTCTATTTCTATTTTCGGATCTTGGACCTGATGAGGTTCTTCTTCTATTTCCACCAGTATTTCCATTACTAGAGCTTTGTCCATTTCTGCCTGCAGATGCTGGTCTTCCTGATTTCTTCGCTGCAGCAGGCTTTTTTGGTGCTATTCCGGAGATATGTAATGCGTAGGGATGTTTTTCCACTAAAGGAATTTCCATACGAATTGATTTTTGAATATCTAATAGAAAAGCATATTCTTCTTCGTCGCAGAATGAAATCGCTTGACCATCTTTACCAGCTCTACCTGTACGGCCAATTCTGTGTACATATGATTCAGGAATATTGGGTAAATCATAGTTGATTACAAATGCCAGCTCATCGATATCAATACCACGTGCTGCAATATCGGTAGCAACCAATACGCGTAGGGTGCGGTCTTTGAAGTTTTTAAGGGCGTTTTGACGGGCACTTTGAGATTTATTTCCATGAATGGCCGCAGATTGAATATTCTTTTTTGCAAGATCTTTAACGATACGATCTGCACCATGTTTAGTTTTAGAAAAAACTAACACGTGATTTATATTTTTCTCCTTTAAAACATGGATTAACAAATCTTTTTTGTCGTTTTTCTTAACGTAATAAACTTCTTGTTGGATCTTTTCTGCGGTAGTAGATTCTGGAGTGACTTCGACCTTGATAGGATCAACAAGAATATGATTTGCTAATTTTTGAATCTCAGGTGGCATTGTTGCTGAGAAAAATAATGTTTGTCTTTTTTCAGGTATTATTTTAATTAGCTTCTTTACGTCATGTATAAATCCCATATCTAACATACGGTCAGCTTCATCCAAAACAAAAAACTCTAAGTGTTTTAAATCGATATAACCTTGACCATATAAGTCTAATAAGCGACCTGGTGTAGCAATAAGAACGTCCACACCTCTTTTTAGGGCATCGCGCTGTGGCTGTTGTCCAACACCTCCAAAAACTACAAGACTTTTGAGTGGAAGATCTTTTGAATATTGATTAAAGTTTTCTTCAATTTGAATCGCCAGTTCGCGTGTTGGTGTTAAAACTAAAGCACGAATATTTTTTTTCGCAGTTTTAACTTTTGAATAACTTAACATTTGAAGTATAGGAATAGCAAAAGCAGCAGTTTTTCCGGTTCCTGTTTGAGCGCAACCTAATAAATCATTTTTCCTAAAAATGATTGGAATTGCTTGTTCCTGAATTGGGGTAGGAGTAGTATATCCAACAGCTTCCAATGCCTTAAGGATTGGAGCTATGAGTTTTAAATCTTGAAATTGCAATCTAATTATTTATTTGTAAGCGACAAAGGTAACTTAATTTTATGGATTGCAGTTGTAATTTGTTGAAACATTTATTTTATATTTCAGCTAAAAATAAGATTTATACCTACTTATCTTGTTCGAATCCTTCAAAACTGGGATCCACTATTGCTTTCCATTCAGGATGCTTTTTAATATAGGCATATACTAAAGGGCATAGAGGAAACAGTGTGTAATGATGATCTTTTAAATAGTGAAGTGTTTTTTCAATAATTGCAGTTGCGACTCCTTGGCCGGCCAGTTGTGGATCGGACTCCGTATGTATAAGCCAAATTTTGGTAGGTCTTTCTTTGAATGCAATAAAAGCTTGATACTCTCCTATATGAAGCTCAAAATGATTCACTTGATCATTTTTAGTTAAGGATAGATTGATAAATTCTTCTTTCATAGTATTGTTGTTTATTTATATAGCATAATAACAATCGTATTGTTATTGTTTTACATGACAAATAATTATTTTTCTGTGGTTACGGTCTAAATAACATTGGATATGAGGACAGTTATAACGAGAGCGATTTATAAGGAATAGCTTTTGTGCTCATGCCATTAAATACTTTGTCTTATGACGCCTCTTCTAATCCTTTAATATTAATCTTTTTCATCTTCACCAAAGCTTCCATTGCTTTTGGATTTGAAATGAGTACATGAATTTTTTTTGGTATGATTTGCCAAGAAAATCCAAATTTGTCTTTTAACCAACCACACATATTTTCTTGCCCGCCATTTGCGGTCAACATGTTCCAATGGTGATCGATTTCTTGTTGATCTTCACATTCAACAACAAATGAGACAGCATCGGAAGGTTTATAAGATGGACCTCCGTTTAGTCCCATAAATCGAGTGTTATTAATTTGAAAAATAACGACCAAAGGATTGGAGGAAATGATTTTTCCATCTTTAAATACTGAACAGTAGAAGTTTGCTGCATCTTGGGCTTGACCATCAAACCATAAACAATTATAAATTGAATCTGTCATAACTATGGTTGCGTTAAAGTATTATACACCTAAAAATACAAATTAATCATGAATAACAGATATTAAATAAAACAAAAAAGGTTAGAAATGAAAATTTCTAACCTTTTTATTATCTGTTGTCTACGCTCTTATTGGTAGCCCAATAGTTTCATAACTTGTTTTGAATTTTGTTCTTCACCAAATACTTCATAATTAAATGTTTCGTCGCGGTTACGACGAATAAGTACATGTTTTGGTGACGGTAACAGGCAGTGGTGAATACCTCCATATCCACTTAGTACATCTTGGTAAGCTCCTGTGTGGAAAAAACCTAAATACTGTAACTTACGTGTTTTGGGCATAAAAACAGAGCTGGTATGTGCTTCTTGATTATAGTAATCTTGACCATCACATGTAATACCGCCTAAATTAACGCGCTCGTATTCTGAATCCCAATTGTTGATGGGAAGTAGGATATATTTTTGATTTAAAGCCCAAACATCTGGTAAATTTGTGATAAATGAACCATCGATCATAAACCATTTTTCACGATCGTTTTGTAATTTTCTGCCTAATACCTTGTACAAAATGCCTGAAGCTTCTGCAACGGTATATTTGCCAAACTCGGTGATAATATCAGGCTCCATTACTTCATGCTGCGCGCAGATCTGCTTGATTCTGTTCACAATCTCATTGACCATATATTCATAATCGAAATCATGAACTAGAGAATCTTTAAAAGGCATACCTCCACCAATATCTAACGTATCTAAATCTGGGTTTACTTTCTTAAACTTACAGAATAGGGTAACATACTTTTCTAGCTCATTCCAATAGTATGGTGTGTCCGATATACCTGAATTGATGAAGAAATGTAACAACTTAACCTTAAAGTTAGGGTTGTTGGCGATCTTGTTATTATAGAATTCTATAACTTCCTCAATACGAATGCCTAATCTTGATGTATAGAACTGGGAGTCTGGCTGCTCTTCTGAAGCGATACGAATACCCAAAGCACATGGTTCTTCCAGTTCAATTTCATCATCATAGAGATTGAATTCTTCTTTGTTATCTAAGACCGGGATAATATTCTTATACCCATCATGGATCATATCAATAATGTACTGTTTGTACTGATATGTTTTGAAGCCATTACAAATTACTGTAATGTCTTTTGTTACGGTACCTTGACGTTCTAAAGAGTCAATCATCGGCATATCAAATGCAGACGACGTCTCTAAGTGAATTTCATTCTTCAATGCCTCTTCAACAATATGTTTGAAGTGGGAAGATTTAGTACAATAACAATATTTGTAGGACCCTCTGTAGTTGTGTTTCAAAATTGCGGTTTGAAACAAAATTTTCGCTTGTTGAATTTTTTTGCTGACGATTGGCAAATAAGTAAAACGCAACGGCGTACCGTACGTTTCTATCATTTCCATTAAATTCAAATCGTGGAAATACAATTCGTCGTCGATGATTTCGAATCCGTCTTGCGGAAAACCAACACTTAGGTCAAGAAATTCCTGATAGCTCTGCATTTTTTATTATTTTTGCAAAGATATACTTTCAATATGAATACAAGAACAGGGAAGGTGAATTATTTTTGTATTCTATATCAGGGAGTTGCATATTTTACATAATCATTACATGGCGAATTCTATTCAAAACAGACTTATTGAAGTCACTGTTCAAGCTGTAAAACAGCTTTATAATGCAGATATTTCTGAAAATCAAATTGCTTTACAAGAGACACGCAAAGAGTTTGAAGGACAAATTACAATTGTAACTTTTCCTGTTACCCGATTTTCTAAGAAATCTCCTGAGCAGACCGGTACAGAGATAGGTGAATATTTGAAAAGTCAAATTACAGCTATTTCAGATTTTAATGTTATTAAAGGATTTTTAAATATTTGTCTTGCTGATGAATATTGGATTTCTCTTTTAAATGAAACAATCGTGAAAAGTGATTTTGGCGTATTTCCATCAAATGGTAAAAAGTTAATGGTGGAGTACTCTTCTCCAAATACCAATAAACCGCTTCACTTAGGACATATTCGTAACAACCTGTTAGGGTACTCTGTTGCTGAACTTTTAAAAGCTTATGGTTATGAGGTGATCAAAGCAAATTTGGTAAATGATCGTGGTATTCATATTTGTAAATCGATGCTTGCATGGCAAAAATTTGGAAATGGAGAGACTCCTGAGTCGACAGGTATGAAAGGGGATCATTTGGTAGGTAAATACTATGTTGTTTTTGATAAAGAATATAAAAAAGAAATAGAGACACTCAAAGCTGAAGGTCAAACTGAAGATGAGGCTAAGAAGAATGCACCATTGATAAAAGAAGCACAAGCGATGTTGCAGCAATGGGAAGCTGGTGATGAGGCTGTGATTGATCTTTGGAAAACAATGAATAGCTGGGTATACGCAGGTTTTGAAAAAACGTATAATCAGTTAGGTGTTAATTTTGATAAGTATTATTATGAGTCAAATACCTACTTGCTAGGAAAGGATATTATTCAAGAAGGATTAGATAGCGGTGTTTTCTTCAAAAAGGAGGATAATTCTGTATGGATTGACTTAACGGATGAAGGATTGGATGAAAAGCTCGTCTTGCGTGGAGACGGGACTTCAGTGTACATTACACAGGATTTAGGTACGGCTCAATTGAAATACGATGAATTCAATATGAATGATTCTATTTATGTTGTAGGGAATGAACAAGATTATCATTTTAAGGTATTGTTCTTAATTTTGAAAAAATTGGGCAAATCTTGGGCTAGTGGTTTATTTCACTTATCTTACGGGATGGTTGATCTACCTTCTGGCAAAATGAAATCTCGTGAGGGTACTGTTGTTGATGCTGATGATTTGATGAATGAGATGATTCAAACAGCTAAAGAGCGCACGGAGGAATTGGGTAAAACGGAAGGTCTGTCTGAGGAAAATAAAAATGCACTATATAATACCATCGGTATGGGAGCATTGAAATATTTCTTATTAAAGGTTGATCCTAAAAAACGATTATTATTTGATCCAAAGGAATCTGTTGATTTTCAAGGGAATACAGGTCCGTTTATTCAATACACATATGCTCGTATCAAATCCGTGCTTTCAAAGGCAAACTTTGATGAGTTGTCAGCAATATCGGTTCCTGCGTCTATATCGGCTTACGAGCGAGACTTAATCATGAGTTTAGGAAATTTTCCGAATATTATTGCGATTTCAGCTCAAGAATTTAGCCCTGCTCAGATGTCCAACTACATTTATGAAGTTGCGAAATTGTACAACAAGTTTTATCATGAGGAGACGATTTTGAAAGCAGAAATTGAAGAAGTCAAAAACTTCCGTTTGCATCTTTCAGCAGCAGCTGCAAAAATTATCGCTAAAGGCATGAATTTATTAGGAATTGAAGTTCCTGAACGTATGTAATTTAAAAGATGATGACTCAGAAAATTCGTGTAGGTTTAGTTGGTTTTGGTATTTCAGGACAAGTGTTTCATGCTCCGGTTATGCGATCCATTCCTGAACTTGAATTAGTGAAAATAACTGCTCGTAAAGCAGACCAAAAAGTAATTGTAAGTGAAAAGTATCCTACAGCATTAGCTGTGGATCATATTGATGATATATTAAATGACGAATCTATTGATTTAGTCGTTATCGCGACCTCAAACGATATGCATTATCCTTTTGCTAAGCAGGCATTGCTAGCAGGGAAACATGTGGTAGTCGAAAAGCCATTTACCAATACATCTGAACAGGCTGATGAATTGATCGCATTGGCAAAAGAAAGCGGTAAAATTCTATCTGTGTACCATAATTTAAGATTCAACTCAGATTTTAGAACGATCAAAGAGGTGATTAAGGACCAGCGACTTGGGCAGATCAAGAATTTTGAAGTTCGTTACGATCGTTTCCGTAACCATCTTAGACCGGGTGCGTGGCGAGAAGATAATCTGCCAGGTTCAGGAATCTTTTATGATCTTGGAGCGCATTTAATTGATCAGACGCTACAACTCTTCGGTAGACCAAATGCTGTATTTGCAGATTTGACTATTCAAAGACCTGGAGCGGGGGCAATTGATAATTTCGAATTACTCCTTTACTATCCAGAAATGCGTGTTTCTTTGAAAGGAGGGATGCTTGCTAAAGAGCCGACTCCGCGATACACTGTATTTGCATTAAACGGAAACTTCTTGAAAAATGGTGTTGATCCTCAAGAGGAGTTATTACGTGCGGGTGTGTTTCCTGATGAGCATCCTAATTGGGGCAAAGAGGATCCATCTATTTATGGTAAATTGAATTTGCTTTATAATGGGAAAGATCTCGAAGAGACAGTTACTTCGAAATTAGGCAGCTATCCTGATTATTACCAAAATATAGCAGATGCTATTCTTGGGAAAACTCCTCTAATTGTTACGGCAGAACAAGGCCGTGATGTTATTCGTATTATCGAACTTGGGATAAAAAGTCAGGCGGAACGTCGTGTCATTTCATTAGATAATGAACTAATAGGCTATTAATAATATAAATATGAAGCAATATGATGCCATTATAGTTGGGGGAGGGGCGTGTGGGCTCATGTGTGCTGCTCAAGCTGGTTTATTAGGTAAGCGAACTTTAGTAATTGAGCGAAATGATAAAGTTGGGGCTAAGATTCTAATTTCTGGAGGAGGAAGGTGTAATTATACCAATTTGGGTACTGACATCGATAATTTTGTGTCCGAGAATGTAGATTTTTTAAGATCTGCATTTAGTCAATGGACGGTAGATGATACATTGAGTTTTTTTGAGTCGCATGGTATATTTGGTGAGGAGAAAACGTTGGGACAATTATTTCCTTCTTCGAATAAGGCTAAAGATGTTGTAGCCGTTTTTACTAAGATTTTATTTGCAACGGATCAGGATATAAGATTAAACACGGTTGTTAAGGCTATAGAAAAGCTTAAAGATGACTTTGTCTTAACAGTGGAAAGTGAAAAGGGCGTTCAGCATTTAACGACAAAGAAGGTTGTTATGGCAAGCGGAGGTTTACCTGTCGCGAAGTTGGGGGCCTCTGATTTTGCTATTCGTACGGCTAAGAAATTTGAGATGGCAATTGTACCTACCGCACCTGCTTTAGTACCTCTAACTATTACAGGAAAGGAGGCCGACTGGTATGCTTCTTTAGCTGGTAATTCAGTTTTTTCTAGAGTTTATAATCATAAGATTAGTTTTGAAGAGAACATCCTTTTTACGCATTGGGGCTTAAGTGGTCCGGCGATTCTACAGATTTCATCTTATTGGCGTGCTGGAGAAGAGTTCTATATTGATCTTTTGCCTCGGTTTCAATTGGATAAAATAATCAAAGATGAACGTAATGAAGGTGGAAAACGTTTGGTTTCGAATATCTTGAATGATTATTTTACAAAAAGAATGGTAGAAGCCCTCGGTAAATTTCTGCCATTAGATACTAAAATAGCTTCTCTAAGCAAAGTAGACGCCAATTTAATCATAGATACGATTCATAAATTCAAAGTTAAGCCAGCAGGCGATAAGGGTTATGATAAAGCTGAGGTGATGCGTGGAGGTGTTTCGACAGCAGAGCTGAACGCTAAAACTTTGGAAAGTAAAAACGTAAGTGGCTTATTTTTTGGAGGTGAGGCCGTAGACATTACGGGGTGGTTAGGAGGATACAATTTTCAATGGGCTTGGGCATCTGGTTATGCAATTGCACAGGCGATATGATACAAAATTTCATTCTTTTCTTTTTTTTAAGCGAATATTTATCAATCTAAATCCTACCTTTGCAGAAGAAGCAAACTGGTTCTATCGCTGCTCCCTAAAGGAGGAGAGGAAAGTCCGGGCAACGCAGAGCAACACGCTTCCTAACGGGAAGGATGCTATTGACTTAGTAGACAGAAAGTGCCACAGAAAATATACCGCTTTTCGGAGTAAGGGTGAAAATGTGAGGTAAGAGCTCACAGTCTTGTATGGCGACATGCATTACGGTAAACCTCGTGTGTTGAAAGACCAAATAGGTTGCGAAATTCGAAGGCTGCTCGTCTTCTTTTAGCTTTGGCTAAGATTCGTAATGGGTAGGTTGATGGAGCTAGTTAGTGATGACTAGCCTAGATAAATGGTAGAAACTCCGATTTTTCGGTTTACAGAACCCGGCTTATAAGGTTTGCTTCTTTTTTACTATATTACCAGTAATTTAAATAATCTTTAAAGAGGAGTAATAAAACTTATTTATGAGTACCATATTAATTATTGATGACGAACGGGCAATCAGAAATTCGCTAAGAGATATCTTAGAATATGAAGATTATAATATACTGGATGTAGATAACGGTAGTGACGGCTTAGAAATCATTAAAAAGGAAAAAATTGATCTTGTTCTTTGTGATATTAAGATGAATAAGATGGATGGTATGGAAGTTTTGGCAACAGCTCAAAAAATAAATCCAGATCTTCCTTTTATCATGATCTCGGGTCATGGTACTATAGAAACAGCTGTTGAAGCGGCTAAGAAAGGCGCCTTTGATTTTCTAGAAAAACCATTGGATCTGAATCGTTTACTGATTACGGTTAGAAATGGTCTGGAAAAAGTTTCTTTAGTAACGGAAACTAAAGTTTTAAAGAGAAAAGTTACAAGTTATAAAACAAAAGAAATTCTTGGTAAATCTGAGGCTATCAGTCGGATCAAAGAAACCATCGATCGTGTTGCACCTACCGAAGCTCGTGTACTTATCACTGGTGCAAATGGTGCTGGTAAAGAGTTGGTGGCAAGATGGATTCATGAGAAATCTAATCGTGCAGAAGGACCTTTAATTGAAGTTAATTGTGCTGCAATTCCTTCTGAACTGATTGAATCAGAACTTTTTGGACATGAGAAGGGATCTTTTACTTCTGCGATTAAACAACGTCTTGGTAAATTTGAACTTGCCACCAATGGAACACTTTTTTTAGATGAAATTGGTGATATGAGTCTTTCGGCTCAAGCTAAAGTACTACGCGCTTTGCAAGAGCATAAGATCACAAGGGTAGGTGGAGACAAAGAAATTGATGTCAATGTACGTGTTGTAGCGGCAACAAATAAAAATTTATTTAAAGAGATCGATGCTGGAAATTTTAGAATGGATTTGTATCACCGTCTTTCTGTAATTTTGATTCACGTACCTTCACTAACAGAACGGGTTGATGATATACCTTTATTGTCTAAGAATTTTTGTGAAGAGATCTGTAATGAATATGGTGTTCCGGTAAAGGAAATCACTGCAGCTGCATTAAAAGAGTTGTGCAATCTTCCGTGGACAGGAAATATTCGAGAGTTACGTAATATGATTGAACGCTTGATTATTTTAAGTGATAAATCAATCACTGATAGAGATGTTATTGCATTTGCCAATCCTTCTAATACCGTCAATGCAATATCTACTACGAGTCATCCAAGTAACGGAGCTAGCCAATCTAACCAAAATGGTAGTAAGGTAGATCTTGATAATTTTGCTTCTTTTCAAGATTTTAAAGATTTTGCTGAGAAAGAATTTATTAAGTACAAATTAGAGAAAAATACTTGGAACGTTTCTAAAACAGCCGATGATTTAGATATTCAACGTAGTCATTTATACAGTAAGATTGAAAAATTTGGTCTTAAAAGAGATTAGTTATAAGATTTTATATTAGATATTGAAATATTCAATACACCATAAAAAAAGTAGCAA